>JANNDA010000506.1:0-6605 GCA_031387195.1 Planctomyces sp.
CAACGGCCAGATGCGCCGCGACTTCACCTTCGTGGACGACATCGTCGAGGGGGTCATCCGCGTCGCCGACAACATCCCGACCGGCAACCCGAATTGGAGCGGCGATCATCCCGACCCGGCGACCAGCAAGGCTCCCTACAAAATCTACAACATCGGCAACAACCAACCGGTCGAGTTGCTGTACCTGATCGAGACGCTCGAAAAATGTCTCGGCAAGAAGGCCGAGAAAAACTTCCTTCCGATGCAGCCGGGCGACGTGCCGGCGACTTATGCCGATGTGGATGACCTGATCCGAGACGTCGGCTTCAAACCAGCGACCCCGATTGAGACGGGGGTCGCGCGGTTCGTGGAGTGGTATCGGGAGTATCATCGGCTCTAAGTGCGGCAAGTGTGCCCAAGGGCGGATTGCCTGAATCTTTTTGTCCCACATCTTTTTGTCAGCCGTTCGAAATGCGGAGCTGACAAAAAAATGTGGGACAAAAATGGAAAAGCAGGGCCAGACGAAGGGTTGGCTTGGCAGAACTTCATTGACGAGCGGCTTGCCGCCGCAGCTCGCGGAGACTTTGCTCCGGGAACTGCATTCGATGTCATTGAGGAAGTTCGACGGGAACTGCATCAACAAAAGGAGGTCTGCTGATGCGAGTCAAACTGTGGAATTGGTCGTTCGCGCTCAGTGTGATTGCTGGGGCGATCGGCCTTGCCGACGAACCAGCGGAAGCCCCCAATCAAAATCGTTGCTCCTTGGAAACGCTCCCGTCGTTCGGTTTCCGGACGACAGCTTTCGCGGTGCGTTGCCGAAGCTGACCGAAGACGAAGCCCTCTTGGCGAAGTCGTTGCGGCAGTCCGTCGAGAAGTTGGCCGACGACATTGGCGAGCGGAATCTGCGTGAGTATGAGCACCTCTGCGATGCGGCCAATTGGCTGGAGAAGTCACTGACCGATTCTGGCTACGAAGTGGAACGGCAAACATTTCCAGTCGATGGCCGCGATTACTCGAACCTGATCGTCGAGCGACCCGGCAAGACGCATGCCGATGAGATCGTGTTGATCGGAGCACATTTCGACAGCGCGTTGGGAACTCCCGGTGCGAACGACAACGGTTCTGGGACAGCGGCACTGCTCGAATTGGCGAAACGGTTTTCAAAAATTGAACCGGAGCGAACTCTGCGGCTCGTGTTTTTCGTCAACGAAGAATCGCCACATTTTAAGTCCGACACAATGGGCTCGCTGGTTTACGCACGGCGTTGCAAGGAACGCAAAGAGAACCTCACGGCGGTGCTCAGCCTGGAAACGATTGGCTATTACTCCGACGAGGAAGGTAGCCAGAACTATCCGGAGCCGCTGGGAGCGGTCTTTCCCAAGACAGGAGATTTCATTGGTTTCGTCGGCAATGTGGATTCCGGGCCACTCGTGCATCGCGTGCTGAGTTCGTTTCGGAAGCACGCCAAGTTTCCCTCCGAGGCCACGTCGTTACCTGGGACGATCCAGGGAGTCGGTTGGTCGGACCAATGGTCGTTTTGGGAATTCGGCTATCAAGGCATCATGGTGACCGACACCGCGCCGTTTCGTTATCCGCACTATCACCGACGGAGCGATACGCCCGACAAATTGGACTACGAGCGAATGGCTCGTGTGGTCGCCGGTCTTGAGAAAGTGATCGGCGACTTGATGAATTTGTCGGAGCCCTCGGCTAAAGAATCTGATCCGAAAAAGATTCTCAAAACGCGCTCGGTAAAGAAGATCAAATCGCTGAAGGAAAGCGGGGCCGATGAGCCGTAGCCAAGAGATCGGCTTCGGTGGTTCATGCGGTTGGCCGAATTCCGGCGAGCTAAAAAAGCACATGCCCGGTCGAGAGAGTAGCGGCATCCCTGCCTAGTGAGCCATCCGTGGTGCCTTGGAGGCTCAGTCGGGGTGAGCGGGATTTGAAGACTAAAGACACTGAGTGAGTCTTGCTTCTCATTCTCGAACCGGGCATGCGAGGTGGTTGCCCGTGTGGGTTTTGTGGACCAATTGGCTAAGTAACCCGAAGCGTCAGCGAGGGCGGACGCTTCAGGTGGCTGCGAATTCAAAACGTTCTGGAGCGTTCGCCCTCGCTCACGCTTCGGGTGACATGGACAGTTCGTTGAGGCTCATTTTCCACCCGCGAAACAACAGCTCGGTCTTCCCTGACCACGTTTCGCGAGTGGAAGATGAGTCCCAAATTCAAACGATCTTTTGCTCGCTACGCCGACAGTTCCGTGAACAACGGCCCGAACTTCGGCATGTCTTCGCGGAGTGCATCCAGCCAAGCAGCCGGACTCCAGATTTCCACGCAGATCGCCGCGCCGACGATCATCACATCGTGATTCACCGGGACATCCAAGAATTCGCGGAAGCCTTCCGGGATCAGCAGTCGCGAGCGATTGGCAAGCGACAAGGTGCGATACCGAGTCGAGAGCATTCGCCCCAACCGTTGGACGTCGCTCCAGCGCGATTCCATGCGGCCGGTTTGAATCTTTTGTTGGATCAGCATGACGCCGTCGTCGATTCGCTTTTGCCAGTCGGCCGCTCGCCAGAGGCTGAGACAACCAGCACGCTCTTTGGCCAGGATGCAGTTGCCGTCCGAATCCGAAATGGCCTCGGCCATTTCGGGAGGCAGCGTGATACGGAAGCGATCGTCGATCGTTCGCTTTGCTTCACCGGTGATGAAAGACTCGCCTGACATGCGAGAGATCCTATTGGGCTCAAAACCCACAATCAACCAATTTTCAAAGATCATTTGGGCAAGAAGCCCATTCCGGTGAGCGGGACGATAATCGCCACTCGCCGGTTCCGCAAACGAAAACTGTGCCTCTGCGGAAAAATCCTCGTAATCGGGAGCTTCGTTTGAGTGACCTCCGTGCGGCGATATCGGAACGAAGATGGCTCCTGACGTCAGCCGGTTCCCGCTCTCGGCGAGAGCGGGCTACACTGGTCGCCCCTGTCCTTTGCGAGTCACACCACATGCCGCTTGATGCCCTGAAGAATTTGCCGCCGATTCAAGATGTCTTGGGACATTCTGCCGTGACGCCCTTGGTGAGCGAGCATGGTCGCGAGTTGGTGCTGAGCTGGATTCGAGACGCGCTACAGAACGCGCGGCAATTAATTCTTAGCTGGTCTGACGTCCCACGGACAAGCCGCGAACACGAATCGAATCCGTTGGACCGTTCGGGCTGGACCGAACTCATGGTCGAGCATGTTGTGCAGCAGGCTCGCGTGGCGGGACAGCAGCAGCTCAGTCGAGTCATCAACGCGACGGGAGTTGTGCTGCACACCGGATTGGGTCGCGCTCCGCTCTCATTCGCCGCACGGCAAGCGCTCGCGGAGCTTGGCGGTCACTGCAACGTGGAAGTGGATTTGGAGACATCCGAGCGGCGATATCGTGGGCACCAGTTGGAATCCGCGTTTCGCACGCTGACCGGCTGCGAGGATGTGTTGATCGTCAACAACAATGCTGCGGCAACACTGCTCACGTTGCAAGCATTGTGCGCCGGGCGTGAGGTGGTGATTTCGCGTGGTCAGTTGATCGAGATTGGTGGTTCCTTTCGCCTGCCGGAAATCTTCAGTTTGAGCGGCGTGCTGCTGCGAGAAATTGGCACAACGAACCGAACGCGGATTGAGGACTATCAGCAGGCGATCACTCCAAACACGGTTGCTGTGATGCACGTGCATCCGTCGAACTATCGCATCGTCGGCTTCAGCGAAACACCGCCAATCAAGGATTTGGTTTCGCTGGCGCATGAGCGCGGAGTGATCGCGATCGATGACATCGGCAGCGGCGCGCTGGTGGACGTTACGCAGTTCGGACTTCCGGCCGAACCGACCTTTCAACAGAGCCTGGCCGCCGGTGCGGATGTCGTGCTCGGCAGCGGTGACAAGTTGTTGGGCGGGCCGCAGTGCGGAATCATTTTAGGAAAGCGTGAATTTGTGGAGCGAATTCGACATCATCCGCTCGCACGAGCGGTTCGCGTCGGCAAGCTGACTTTGGCCGCGCTGCAAGCAACGCTCGATCCTTATCTGCGCGGAACGGCGACGAGCGAGATTCCGACGCTGGCCATGTTGACCACTCAATTGCCGGAGCTACGCCGACGCGGCGAATACATTCTGGCCGAGATCGGCGAGGTGACGACACTGGAACTGTCGCTTGAACCAGACACGGCCGCTGTCGGCGGCGGATCGCTTCCTGGTGTGGAATTGCCGACGGTTGTGCTGCGGTTGCGGCATCGCTCGCTGTCGCCAAATGAGTTGTCTCAACGACTGCGACTGGGAGCCATTCGAGTCTTTGGACGAATCCAGCAAGACGCGGTCTTGCTGGATCTGCGAAGCGTGATGCCTGAGGACGGTTCGCGGCTGGCGCTCGCCGTGCGGTTGATTGCCGCGAGTTGAGGATTGCCGTTACCCCTCGAATGTTCCCTTGATGACGCCGCCTGCTTCAAACTGGGCGTAGTTTTCGGCAAACAGTCCGGCGAGTTTATTCGCGGTGGCATCGTAGGCTGCGGGATCTGGCCAGGTTTGGCGCGGGATTAGAATTTCGGTGGGAACATTCGGGCAACTCGTGACGACATGCAGTCCGAAAATGGGATCGACGATCGTTGGCACGTCTTTGAGTTGGCCGGCATGAATGGCATCAATGATCGCTCGCGTGAAAGCGAGCTTCATGCGGGAACCAATTCCGTAAGGCCCACCGCTCCAGCCGGTGTTGACCAACCAGACATTCGCTTTGTGAGTCCGAATCCGGTCGGCCAGCAAGTCAGCGTATTTCTGCGGATGCCACACCAAGAACGGGCCACCGAAGCAGGGTGAGAACGTGACTTGCGGCTCCTGCACGCCGTCCTCTGTCCCCGCCACCTTCGCCGTGTAGCCATTGATGAAGTGGTACATCGCTTGTTCCGGAGTGAGTCGGCTCACCGGCGGAAGCACGCCGAAGGCATCGCACGTCAGGAAGATCACGTCGGTCGGATGACCCGCCACGCAGGGAATGCGGGCGTTCGTGACAAACTCGATCGGATACGCACCGCGAGTGTTCTGCGTAATGCTGGTGTCGTCGAAATCCACGTGATGATGCGCGTCGTCATAGACGACGTTTTCGAGCACCGCGCCGAAACGCAGAGCTTGGAAAATCTCCGGCTCCGATTCACGCGAGAGATAAATGGCCTTCGCGTAGCAGCCCCCTTCGATATTGAACACTCCCTTGCTGGACCAGCAGTGCTCGTCGTCGCCAATGAGAGCTCGCTTCGGATCGGCTGACAAAGTTGTCTTGCCGGTGCCGGAAAGGCCAAACAGGATCGATGATCGTCCGGTCTCACGATCCGCCGTTGCCGAGCAGTGCATCGACAGCACACCGCGCTTCGGCATCAAATAATTCATGATCGTGAAGATCCCCTTCTTCATCTCACCGGCGTACTCCGTACCGAGGATCACGACTTCGCCATTCTCAAAGCTGACGTCAACACTCGTGGTCGAAGTCATTCCCGTCGTGAAACGATTCGCTGGAAAGCGACCGGCGTTGTAGACCACGAAATCCGGCTCACCGAAGTTTGCCAGTTGCTCGTCGGTCGGCCGAATTAGCATCTGGTGCATGAACAACGCGTGATACGGACGCGAGCAGATGATTCGAACTTTGATCTGATGCTGCGTGTCCCAACCGGCAAACGCATCGACGACATACAGCCGTTCGCGCGTGTTGAGATAGTCCTTCGCGCGTTCGCGATTGATCGCAAACGTCACTTCATCGAGCGGAAAATTCACAGGCCCCCACCAGATGTCAGGCTCGGACGCAGCGTTCTTCACCAACCGCTTGTCCTGCGGCGAACGCCCCGTCTTCTTGCCAGAGTACGCGATCAGGGCACCCGTATCAGAAATCGTCGTCCCCGGCTCGAAGCGAATCGCTTCCTCGTACAACTTCGAGGGAGCCATATTTCGCCAGACAATCTTGGCGGAAATCCCGTGGGCGGACAGATCGAACGACTCCATGAAAAACTCCTGAGCAATGACGATGCGAATGTCGTCCGCAGATTACCGGCATCGCTGACGTCTTTGGAGAAAGAAAAAGCCCGACCAACTTGGCCGGGCTTTGGGTCAACCGTCAATTAATCCGTGTCTCCCTGCCCACCGCCGAGCTTGCCTCGGTGGAATCGGGCTTTTGCACTACGAACCTCTTCATTCGAGATCACAACCACTGTAGTGCAGAAGCCTGAAAACCACCGAGACAAGCTCGGTGGGGTCAGGGTTAATCAAAGTTGAAAGTGCCCTGCGTCGCGAATTATTCGATGATGATGTCCCGCACGGTCATGCCGCCGGGGATCATCGGGAGCACGTGCTCTTGGTAAGGACAGACGACATCGAGCACATACGGCCCGTCGTGAGCGAGCATCTCGGCAATCGCGGCTGGCAGATCGGCCTTGTTGCGGACTTGCTTGGCCATGACGCCGAACCCCTGCACCAGTTGCGTGAAGTTCGGGTACGTCACACCAATCGAACCGTCTCCTTGGCCGAGTGCTTCCGGATGGTCGATCGGGCCGAGGTAGGTGTGAGCCCGCTTCCCTTGCATGAAGCGATCTTCCCACTGCATCACCATGCCCAGGTGCT
>JANNDA010000517.1:0-1664 GCA_031387195.1 Planctomyces sp.
GATCCCGCCGCTCTCGGACATCACCACCGCTGACTCGCATTCCTCACGCCTCTCACGCGTGCGTCCTACCGCTGCGCGCCGACCTTGCCTTACGCGAGTGCGGCAGTGCCATTCGCTCCTGACCCCTGACTGTTCCAACGCTATTCACTGTTGGGCCAGCTTGAACTCGAACTTTTGTTGGCCTCTAAGAACGCTTACGGTGATTTGATCGCCGGGGCGTTTGGTTTGGGCGAGACGAGCCATCAGGCTGGTTTCTGTTTGTGGACTGCGATCTCCGTCAACGGCGGTGATGATGTCTCCGTTGAGGAAGCCGGCCCTTTTGCCGACTGCGTGCTCTCCGTACTGACCGACGTGTTTGGCTCGAAGGGCGAGTTGGTTCATCGGCAGTTTCAATTCACGTCGTGTCTCTTCGGGGAGTGACTCCAGACGAATGCCGCCGAGCGTCATGCGACGCAGATCCCACGAAGTCGCACGCCACGAGATGTCGTCGGCACGTCGCCAACCGTCCGAGAGCGACAGAGTCAGCGATTTCGTTTGACCATCGCGGCGGACTTCCGTGTTGAGCGATTTGCTTTCGCCTGCGTGATGCAGCACCCATTGCACGTCAGCGATGGAGAGAATCGGTTGGCCAGCTAAGGTGATGAGTTCATCGTTCTCGCGAAAACCGCTTTGTTCGGCCGCAGACCCGGCGGCCACTTGTTGAACCTTCGCCCGCTCTTGGGGATCGAGGATCAAGCCCAAGACTTTCGGGTTCGGGTACGGAAACAGGACTTTGTCGGGGATCGCTTTGCCGCCCGCACGCGCGACGTGACGGAGCGACTCACCGACTTGATGGCAGTGGATACAGCTCTGCACGACCTTGCCTTCATAGTCGAGCTTCGCTCCATACTTTCCCTTCAGCGAGGAGAAATCCTCCGGCACCTTCACCGCTGATGCCGGACCTCGTTTCGCCGCGAGCTGGTCTTTGTTCTTCGGGAACTGAGCGTGCAGCTCCAGTGCTCCAGCGAGTGCTTTGGAAAAACTTGCGAGCGAGACATCATGCTCCGATTCGGTCTCGTGCGACCGAGTCCCATAACGTCCGTAAATTGTCAGGTCCGCATTCAAGAAGAACGCGGCCCAGGACTGATCGTAGTCAAACTGAAACAGCGACAAGTCCATGCCGTTGGTCTGCACGATCCGCACGCAGACAAACTTGTCGAGCAGATCACGCACTCCGGGATCGCGTTCGACGACTTGTTCGTCGAGTTGCGCACACGCTTCACACGGAATACACCGAAACACAACCAGCAACGGCTTCTTCGATTCTTGGGCCTGAGCGATCCCACGCAGCAGATCGTTGTAAATCCAGAACCCCGCCGACTCGACCTGCTTCTTGTCCCCACGAACTTTAGTTTCGCGATCGGCAGCCATGATGCCTTGGCACGAGAACCCGCCTATCAACAGAGCAATCAACATCCAGCGCGACATGGCACACCTCTTTTTTGAAAGATGACGGGAGTTGGTTTTCACGCCCACGGTCATGAATGAGTTGTTTAACCCCATTTTCCGCACCCCATCCTACGCTTCAAGCGATCGGGCGTCGTCGGCAAGTTGTTCGGCGTCAGTCTGGCGGTCGCGGGAGCAAGCGAAGCAGGGTTTCGGCAGGTGTCGGTAGTTCGAGTTGG
>JANNDA010000521.1:0-3048 GCA_031387195.1 Planctomyces sp.
CCAACTCGAACTACCGACACCTGCCGAAACCCTGCTTCGCTTGCTCCCGCGACCGCCAGACTGACGCCGAACAACTTGCCGACGACGCCCGATCGCTTGAAGCGTAGGATGGGGTGCGGAAAATGGGGTTAAACAACTCATCCATTACCGCGAGCGGTACTGCGATCTCGGCGGGGCTACGTACTTTGACGCACGTTCTCCGCAACCGAACATGGGACTCAGCCTTTAGCGATTGGCGGTGAGACATCATGATGCCTGCTCGTTTTCCACCAAGACGTGGGACACGTTTTCAACGTGCCTGAGAACGAGCACGATGAAATCGTACTCCACGTCAATCCGGTCGCGATCCTGGAGATGTGTCTGTGACGATTCGCTCGTTGGGCTGGAGCCTCTTGTTCATCTGCGGTCTATGTGTCGCGGCAGATGAGCCTTCAAAATCGACTGGCAAGCGAGCAGCGGCTTCCGCTCCACCGACCTCTGCGGTTGCTGACAGCGATCCCGATCAAGAAGCCGACGAGGAAGCTCGCAAGACTGCCGAACGTTTCTTGATGGTGTTGGAGCGGAATCCTCGCAAAGGAACGGCGCTGGATCGTGTGCTGGAGTATCACGCGGATCGCGGATCGCTCGATGAGTTGGCTCTGCGGTTGCGTGAGAAGGCCGCGTCCGCAGATGAGGCGAAACCAGATGATGCCGGACGAGCGTGGATGGTCGTCGGTGTGATTGACGATTCGCGCGGGGAAACGGAATTGGCGGTTGAGGCGTTCGGCAAAGCGGAGAAGTTGCTGCCGACAAATGCGATGGCCTCATTTGCTCTGGGGCAGAGTCTGATCACGCTCAATCGGTTGCCTGACGCGGCGGCGGCGTTAGAACGAGCGATCGAGCGGAAGCCCGCTCCGACTGATCTGCTCGACGTGTTTCAAACGCTGGGTCGATTGCAGCAGCGATTGCAGCCGGGCGACAAAGTGATCGAGGTTTGGGCACGGCTCGAAAAGCTGGTCCCGAACGATCCGCGAGTGCCGGAGTTAATCGCGCGAACGTTGCTGGATGACGGACACCTCGCGGCCGCGCTCCCTCGTTATGAAGCGGCGGCGAAGGCGGCGAAAGATTTGTACCGGCGGTCGGAACTCGAACTCGAAGTCATTGACATTCGCTTGAAGCTCGGTGAAACCGAGAAGGCATTGACCGAGAGCGATCGGTTGCTCGGCGGACTGAAGCCCGATCATTGGTTGTTCCGTGAAACGCGACGACGGGTCGAGCAAGCGTTCCTTGCGAAGGAGGACATGGCCGGGTTGGTCAAGCATTACGAAGAACGCCTGACGAAACATCCCGACGACATCGACGCGATCATCCGCTTGTCGCGCGCATTGGTCGGACAGGATCGAATGGACGATGCCCGGAAGCGATTGGACTCCGCGATTCAGCAATCGCCGAAGTCCGCCGAGTTGCGGTTAGAGTTGATTGAGTTGTTCGAGCAGCAGCAGCAGTTCGCCGAGGCCGTCACGCAATACGAGCAATTAGACCGCATCGCGCCGAACAACCCAGACTATGTTCGTGATTGGGGCTTTGCGGTCCTCAACGTAGTGCAAGCTTCCAGCTTGCCACTCAAAGACAATCCGACGACAGCGACCGCGCCAACAACGGCGGTAAGCACGTCGGAGGGCGAGAGAGTTGCAAGCAGGATGCTTGCACTACGGGAGGCGGCCTCCATCTGGCACAAGCTGGTTGATGCGAAGCCGAAAGACGCTGTCGTCGCCGCGCAAGTCGCCGGGCTGATGCGGCAAGCGGGTTTATTGGACGATTCGGCCGAGTTACTCCGTCGAGCGGTCGAACTCGCTCCGGAAACATTGCCGCATCGCGAAGAGTTGGGCGAAGTGCTCGATGCGTTGAAGAAGAAAGACGAATCGTTGGCCGTGTGGCGTTCGATGGCGGAAGAGCCGCGACGCACCGCTCCGAATCTCGGACATCTCGCGGAGGTGTTCGGTCGATTCGGGTATCGCGATGAATCGCTCAAGACGATTGATGCCGCGTGTGAACTCGATCGCAAATCGCTGGAGTTGCGGTTTCAGCAGATTGCCTTGCGTCGTCAGTGGAAGCAATTCGGAGCCGCTCGCGAAGCGATCAATGCGGCGGCTGAGTTGGCCGATTCGCCGGAAACGTTCGACCGCGTGGTGCAGCGGGAGATTGATGTGCTCACCGAAGCGGAGTTGCTGACGACGGTGATTGAAGAGCTACGCGAAGCGACAAGTAACCCGAAGCGTGAGCGAGGAGCTGAGGAGAAAGACTCGTCCGACACTCGCCCGACGCGCTTGCGAGGGGTCGCGGTGAACTATTCACCGCAGCGTGACCGTGCAAGGGTGTCGAACGACCCCGGGCTTGCGCGTCGGGCTAGTGTGTTTGCTGCCCGCTCGCCAGCAGCGCAATGGTTCCGGCTTGCTCGGTTGCTCGAAGCATCGGCACAACTGCGCGAGGCGACGATCGCGGCGCAGAGGTCGGCGGAACTCGCGCCGAAGACCGGCGTCTTTTTGCAGACGGCGGCGAGGATGTTGGCTCAGGACAATCAGTGGCAGCCGGCGATTGATTTGCAGCACAAGCTGATCGGGGTCGATCGGCGATTTCGAGTCGATGCGCTCCGCTCGATCACCGAGTTGGAAATGAAGCTAGGTCGCAAGGAGCGGGCATTGAAGTCCGCTCGCGATTTATTGGCGGCCGCACCGGGTGCTCCCGAACCGGCGGATTTCGTGTCGGATATCTATTTGCGATTTGGTCTGAAAGCGGAAGCGTTGCACGTGCTCCGCCGAGCCTCACGACAGAACCCCGCCGACAAACGATTGGCGTTGAAGCTGACCGAGCAATTGGTGATCGCGAATCACATCGACGAAGCCCGCGACTCCTTGTGGCGCGTCTTCGAGCAATCGGCGAAACTGGACGACCGCGTCGAGGTCATTCGCAAGCTGAGCGAACTCGCGGTCTTCCCCGGCGAATTCGACAAGCTGATCAAGCGGCTCGAACGCTTGCGGCAAGAACCGAAGTTGTCGCGCGACGCGACGC
>JANNDA010000543.1:0-6712 GCA_031387195.1 Planctomyces sp.
GTAGGACGGGCACTCTTGCCCGTCACCTGACGGGCAAAAGTGCCCGTCCTACAAAAACACGAATTATTGCGCGGGGGGATCGAGAGTGACGGTAACCGGGTTGTCTTTGGTGTGCTCCGGTTTGACCACGATTTTCTTCAGCGCACCTCGACGTGTTTCAACGATGTCGTTGGCAAGTTGAAATTCATGCACATCAATGGGCAACTCAAATGACATTTCGCGTTTGGCGGCCCCAGGCTGTTTGATGCCATCAACGAAAAGCACACATCCTTTTTGATCAAAGTTGGCAATTCTCACGACGACCCAACCGCGCGCCTGATCGACTTCCAAGGGGACGGCCAGTGGGTCTTCGCAAACCTGACCGACGCCATTTTTGGATCTCACCAGCAGTTTGTGTTTTCCCGTTTGTTTGTCTTGCAGGCGAGCGGCGGCAATCTTCAGAGTCACTCGGCGTTCGTCCTGATCCAGCGGGTTGGTCCAGGTCTGCGTGGTTTCTTTGAAGATCTCGGCGTCGCCCAGTTTGCCATCCTTATCGAGATCAAAGCCGGCCGCGATTTCCGTGATCCCCGCTTCGGGGTCGATGGCGGATACGGGGACCAACCAATCGCTTTCTGTGCCGGGACGAATCTTTGCCAACGTCGTCACAGTCAGTTTGGGAGTCTGGGGCAAGTGCTTCGGGTCCGCGATCGCGATCAGCACTTTCTCGGAATCGCCACTGCCGGGTGGAAAGCCGTTATTGCCAGCAGGGATGGCCGTGGCTCGCACTGTGAATCGTCCGCGCAGTCCCTCGGTATCGAATTCGACGCGATGATTGCGAACCTCGGCCGTGAGCAACCATTCGGACTCACCTTGGCTGATCAGTTCGATGGATTCTTGGAGTGAGCGGAAAATCCCCATGGGTTCGGGTCGGCGAGTAATGTCCGATTGGGTGGTCGAGACTAATTCGCAGGCGAGTTTCCAAGGTTTGTCGAGCCCGAACGTGTTGAGTTCCGCCGAGTCGATTTGCACGTCCACCGCCAGTTTTTCTCCGACCGGGATCACGAAACCTGCCGCCGGAGCGACGATCACTGGTTGAGTGGCTGGGAATACCTCGGACTTCTTTCCGTGGAGAATTTTATAAGGAAAGGCGCGTGGCCAGCCGCCGACATTCACAGACACGACGAAAGTTTCGTCCGGCGACTTCGCCAGTCGTTGCTCGTTCAGCCGAGCGACCAGGTGCTTCTTTTCACCGCGTTCCAAATTCAACAGCAGATCGTTGTCGGTTCGCAGGGCGTCCAGAGCCTTGGGCAACTCCAACTTCACGCGGACAGTTTTGGGGCGTAACGCCAAATCGTTTTCTTCGGCATCTGTCCGGCGTTGTAATTCGAACTTCAATTCCCCATCCCGAAACGTCACTTGAACATTGGCCGGGTTGAAATACGTCTGCGGCGGTCGTACGCGTGGAATGACTTGCTGCTTGATCGGCTCTTGTTCGCCGGCAGGCAGGATTTCAAAGACCCAACCGCGCGAGATGTCTTTCCCTGCCGGACCGGGGGCGGCTGTCGCGGCGGGTTTAGGATTCGTTGCCGCTGCCGCGGGTGGCACTGCGGCCGCTGGTGCGGCTGCGAGGTTCAGCGCGATCGGACGGCCGTCGCGATGATTGATCGGGATGTTGGCTTGCGTCCCGCTGGCGGTTTTCCGGGGCTGACCCTGCTCATCCAACTCGAACACCCTGATCGAGACCGACGGAATCTTGCTGTCCGGAGGGGGAATCAAGACTGGTTGCAGTGACATCGGCTCGCCTCCGCGAGGGGTCGTCGGCAACCACAGGACGGTGCGGTACTTGTCCGGGCTTTGAACCCCTTTGTTGCGATCGAGGGCGGCGGGATTATTGCGATCGGCGAATTCTCCCTTGGCGCGGAACTCGATCCGCCAATCCTGGTCTTTGAGCGGTGTTCGCAGCGCGAGCCGCCGCACGTCCCACGGCAACTGCGTCGCCTTGTCGAGCAACACGATCGTGATCACGGACTCCGCCGTCGTGACACTCTTGGGCTTTAGAATCGTCAGCGCGATTTCTTGGGAGGTCTCACTGACTTCCAATTCGTAGCCCTCGGATTGCGTCAGCTTCTGTGGTTCGACTTTGAGCGGATCAGCATCGAGCACCCGAATCATGGTCTCAGAGCGTTTTGCTCTTGGACGAGGTGACGCCTTCAGCGAGAGCTTGATCACGGCGGGATCGCCGGTGGGCCAGAAAAGCTGCTCATTCGCGATCGGGTCCAGCGTGAATGGCGGCTCGTCGATGGGGGCAGCGTTGCTGCCCGGATTGATCAGTTTTGTCCAACGCTCGGACAGCGAAGCCCATTGCGAGGCCACGACGTTGCCACCGAGCCGCGCGTTGCGAGCCGTTTGTGCCACGCGGACATGGACAAACTCGTTGTGATCACTCAGCAGACGCTTGACCAACGAGAACTCCGCTTGACTCCCCGGAGCAGCCGGGTCAGCGGGGTCCACTCCGCGAGTCAATTGTTCGCCACGCGTCACATCGATCTCGTCATGTCGAGCGGCTTTGGCGGTGGCAGCGGAATCCGCATGGCGAGCCAATTCGGCGAACTCATGAGCGATGCCCTGACCCAGTGCGGCCGAGGCTGCGAATGACTCGGACATGTCCTCGCCATCGATCGAAGTCTTCAAGCTCTTCGCGAATTTGTCCCAGAGCGCCTGCTCTAAGTTGGCATCCAGGCCCGCGAGTCGCAGCGTCTCGATCGCCCAGAAAGCTTGCCAATCGCCACGAACCACCGACTTGCGAATCTCCACAGACCCACTCGCCGCATCCGGCTGATCCAGCAAGTCGAGTTGTTTCAGCAACCGCTGTCGCTTGTCCGCGGAAATCCACGGCACGAGCAATACGTCTTGAAGGCGAGTCCAATACTCCACGGACGGAGTCGTGGCGGACAGCAAGGTTTCAATCTCTCGATCCAAGCTGCGCCATTCGCTCCAAGACTGATCCAGCCGATTGGTCAGATCCGTGATTTCCTTGAGCCGCGTGGGGCTGGACGGAGTCGTCGGCCGTGATTGGTCAGCGGTCGATGGAACATCAACAGCAGTGAGGCGAAACAACTCCGTGGATTGCTCGACCACATCGAACAAACCAAACCACGACGCGTCTTGAAAATTCGCGAAGTTGCGCAACTCGCCGAGTTCCTCTGACGTCTCCTTCTCTTGGGACTTCGGTTTCTCCAGGGACTTCGGTGACTTGGCGAAATCATGCAGGTGCTTGCGTGCGGACTTGATCGAGTCCTTGCCGCTCGCTTCCTGTTGCCGTGCGACCCAGCGTGCGAGGTCCGGCAACTCCGCCGCGATGTTCGCTTTCAATTGAGTAGCACGACGCAGAGTCTCGGCATCTTTTCGCGCAGAGGCCAACGCCGATTCCACCTGTCCCAAAGTTTGCACGGCGCGTTCGGCTTGACCGATTTGGACCCAGCGTTCAGCGGCCATCAGTTGGACCTCGGCCTCCGCGAAACTCGGACGAAGCAGCGAACTGAAAACGATGTCACGAGCGGCAAACTGCTCGAACCGCTCGCGCAAATCAATCACGTGTCCGCAGGCACGGCTCAAGTCCGGCGTCCACGTGACCTGCTCTTTGATGGACTCTTCGGCAACCACGAAGACTCCCATCATCGTCACCGCTTCGGCGGGAACCAGCGATCGCCCGGCGAGATCCTTGGTCAAATCCTCCGCCGACAAGACCGCCGACTTTCCCTGGAGAAATTCCGCCGGCAGCGCGCGGCCGTTCCCTTTTGCGGTCAGCGCGAACTTGAAGATGGGCCGGAGCGCTTCGTTCCAAACGCGACCTCGGAATTGCGGGTATTTTCCCAGGAGTTTTTTCAGTTCGTCGTGTTTCAGCGGCTCACTGGCCGGAGCAACCGGCTTGTTGTCGGTCGCGGTCACGGGAGGTACTGGCTTGGGTGGCACATTCGGTGACGACGGATCGGACCCGTTGGGAAAGGCGAGCTTCAGCAGTTCCGCGAATTGCTTTTGCTCGTCCGCCGAAGGCTCGCTCGGAGGCGGACTGCCTGTCGATCCGACAAACGCCAGCGAGACCAACTCGTCCGCCGGACGCTGCCGTTGAGCTTCGATGAGCCGAACTTGCTCGTCAATTTTTCCGAGAGTCCCTCTCGCCGTCTGCAGATCCTTTTCGACACGCTCAAGAGCCTCCCCACCACGGAGGCATTGTTCGATATGGACCAATTCCAGTTGGAGCCTGCGCCATTCGCGGGGTGCGGCCAGCGCCGCGAGGCCCTCTTTGCGAGCCACATCGCGACGCGTCCATAATCCAAACAATCGCGTCCGCAGTTTCTCAAGCTCTTCGCTCCGACGAGCGGAGGGCGTGACTTCGGCCACAGCCTTGTCCGCCGCAGGCTTGTCGCTGGGCGGAGCATCCTTAGCGTTCTCGGCCGCTGGTTTCTTGGACGAGTCGGATTCCGCCAAGTCTGCTGATTTTTTCTCGTCCTTCTTTTCGCTGGCTGCGTCCTTGGGGCTGTCCTTCGAGACACTCGGCGAGTCCTTTTCACCGGACTTCGTAGTCTCCTCTTTGCCAGCGGACTTTGCGTCAGCCGCGACTTCTTTGGCGGGCTTGGCAGTCCGAACTCGACCGCTATCGATCTGCGCCAACTCCAAGGCTGGGCCGCTTTCCGGAAATCGCCAAACTGTTTGCGAAACAGCTCGATGTGATTTCGACCAAGCTCCGACTTGCTCATGCAGGTACGCGAACAACTCATTGAAGCTGACCGTGCGGACCTTACGTTTTCGAGCGTTACCGAGCGCACTCTTGCCTGCGTCTGGGTCGTAACTCCAATCGTCGGCCTCACCGAGCAATCCTTTCACGGCGAAATGGCTGAAGGCCGAGCGGCTGGCACCGTCGCCAAACTGACGCGAGGCTTGCGCGGACTCCCCTTCGCTCACTGCGCCGATGACTCGCAATTTGGGAAAGTCTTGAACCGCTTGTGCGACTTCCTTTTTCAACTGCGCCACGAAGTCGCGGTTGAGAATCCCCGCTCGCCAATTCGGCCCGCAATCACCAGCCTCCAGCAGCACGATGACGTTCGCGGCGGACGCTTCTCCACAGGCTTTCAGAAGATCTTGGACAAGCACTCGCTGGCCACCCGCCCCCTTGGGCAGCGAATCCGGCCCGGCTCGTAATGTCAGAAAACAGGCCGCCGCACTTCCCGACTGCTCGATCACTCCACCTTGCAGGTTGAGGTAAACGAGCAGATTTTCTTTCTTCGGATTCAGCGACAAGCCCGGAATGATCTCGAGCACTTCCGGACCATCCAGTTTGGTCCCCGGCGGGTATTTGGATTCGACAAACTGATGTTTGGATTCGTCCCGCTGCCACAGCTCGTCGAACGCTCTGGTGCTATCGAGCAGAAAGGGAGTCGGTCGAAAAACCGGATTATCGTAGGTCATGCCGACCGACACGACCTGCCATTTGCGCGGCTTGCCAAACCCCCCGAATAAAAACAGGAGCCAAATGACGATCGCCCCCAAGAGCACCGCCAGCGCCGTCCAGACAACTTTTTTGGTCTTCAACGACGAACTGTGAGTCGAGGCCGTGCCAACCGACGTTCGCCAGCGATGCCCACCCGATGCACCCTGAGACATGATTCACCGCTCCGTTCTATACGTGAACGTGACGATAGAACTTGCCGTCTGGAACGGCAACTCTTGCCGCTCCATCCCCGCGAAACGAGCTCAAGAAAACCTCCACTTCGGGCCTTCATTCTCTCTGCCGGCCAGACGGTCTTGGCAAAATCCTCCGATCCGCGATTGCAAACGACCCTGAGCGTTAGAGAATCTGTGCCGCTTGAGGCGACCTTACCGCTTTGGTGAAACTGGACTCGTATTCTGCCAATAGCGGTTATGCGTCGCATCACGGCTGTAACACAAAATGCCGATGGAGATGGGCAAGCGACTTTGTGCGCCTTCGTCGCATCGCATCGTCTCCCCGAACTACAGAATTTCCCAGCAGATTCCGCAGCACCGATGAAGTCGGGCTGCCCCGTGAAAATCGCAGAGGATTTGAAACATGCGTCGTAATTCGTGGCTTGCAGCACTCGCCCACCGACTAACCCGCAAACCAAGTTCACGAACTGGACATCGTTTGCATCGCCAGAACACGGCCACTGCGACCGAAGTGCTCGAAGAACGTCGGCTGCTGACTTACAACGTGGATCTGGACGCAGCGGGAGTGCTGACGATCTCTCAAGCCACTGCCAATGACACCAGTACCCTCAACTTCTCACTTGCCGCGGGAACGTACACCTTCGCAGACGCGGGGATTGCTTTTAATGCCGCCACGGGAGCGGGTGCGGCCAACATTACCAACAATGGCAATGACATCACCGTCGCCAATGCCAACGTCAATTCAATCATCATCAACACGAACAATGGAAACGATGTCGTCACGTTTGCAGCGTTCGATGCGACGATCGACGACGTTTCGATAAATACCGGTGGGGATGGCGGCGATCTGATCAATATCAACGCGGCATTCACAACCGATGGCCTGATCTTGTTGGATTCCGCAAATCTCATCGACATCAATGCCGACATCACGGCGGCGACGACACTGACGATTCAGAACGCGGCGACGGTCGATCTGGCGGCGAGCGTGGACCTGACCACGACCAACGGCGCGTTGTCCGTCGTCACCAGCGTCACCGCGATCAACCTC
>JANNDA010000552.1:0-2465 GCA_031387195.1 Planctomyces sp.
CCGTCCGGTTCGATGAGGGGGTGGTGGAAACGGCACACACCGCGCCACCTCTCGACTCTACGCGTGACGAGCCGAGAGCACACCAATGCTCTGTGAAGCGACCGGCTCGTCACGCGGAGCGATGACGGCTACGTAAAACCTCGCAGAAAAGAAAACGCCTTCGGCGATGACGATTTAATGCCGCACACTCAAGCACATATTGTTGATGAGCCTCTCGCCGGAAAAACCGTTGCCGCAGCGCTGCGGCATTGGCAACCGGATTTCAGTTGGAAAGCCGTACGCGATTTGTTGGCCGCTCGACGGGTGACATTGAACGGAACGGCGTGCCTCGACGAAGCGCGGCGTCTGCGGATGAAAGACGTCGTCGAAGTCACCGATCAGCCGCGAGCCAAGCCGCCGCGAGGCGAAGATCTTTGCATCCGATTTCAGGATGAGCATCTTGTCGTCGTGGAGAAGCCTGCCGGAATGTTGACCGAGCGACCGGCCGCCGAACGCCCACTGCGACACGGCGATCCGCAGCGCGAACCATCGCTCGACGAACTTTTACCGCGAGTCATCGGTGAGTACTCAGGACGACGATTGCGCGGTGATGAGGGTTTAATTTCTGTGGTGCATCGGCTGGATCGCGATGCCAGTGGTTTGTTGGTTGTCGCCCGCACCGCGCTCGCACGAGAGAGGCTGACACAACAATTTGCCGCTCGAACTCCCAGCCGTATCTATTGGGCGATCGTGAAAGGTCGCCTGGAATCTCAAACCATTCGCACGCACATTCTGCGAGATCGAGGCGATGGCAAACGTGGAAGTCTCGAACATGTCCGCGTCGAATTTCCGACCGCTGGCAGCGACTCACCCGCGCGGGAAGCCGGTCAATTGGCGATCACGCACGTGAAGCCGCTCGCCTCCCGCCGTGGACACACTTTGCTGGAATGCCGCCTGGAAACAGGTCGGACCAATCAAATCCGCATCCATCTTGCGGAACTCGGCCACCCGATTTGCGGCGACGTGAAATACGGCCCGGTGCTCGCGAAGGTTCGTGCCCCGCGTTTAGCGTTGCACGCAATCGAACTGCAATTCGATCACCCACTCACCGGCGAGCCGCTGCAATTCGAAGCCGAATGGCCCCCCGGACTCGAACGGTTTTGGGACGAGTTGCCGTTAAAGCGATAGCCGGTCAATGCAATTGCCGCCGCCCCGCTCATCGGAATGTCTTTGCCGATTGCCGTTCGAGGTACAGCCCGCGCGATCGGCAGCGCACGGTTCTCACATGCCGCGAACCCGTGGTCTGTGGTTTGCATCTTTCTGGTCTGCGGGGAGAGTTGCTCGGTGTCACTTCGCTGAATCGGCCAGTTCCGTCTGCCTTGGGTTGGACCTGAATTGGCGGTAACAAAGTTGAAGTCATCACCAACGGTTGCACGCTCTCAACCGACACATGACTCCTTTTCCATCTCGCGAGAACTGTTGAGGGGCTTCTGAAATGTCGTGGCGATTGCTAGCGAAAGCAGCACTGCTGCTCGCTGTCGTAACAGGACTGACGACGGCTGCGGAAAATGACGCAAGGACTGCTGACAAATCTTCGAGACCGGTTTCGACGGAAGGTTCGGGCAACTCTTCGCCGGAAACTCGGTTGTTGGAAACCGAAACTGCTGCGCCGAAGAGCGAAGTCAAACCGCGTAATCCGCGTGTGTTGTTTATCACATCGCAGGGCTGCGAACGCTGTCAGAAAGAACTGGACCGCCTGCGACAACGCGGCGGCGAGTTCGAGACTATGCAGGCTCGTGGCTGGAAGGTCGGTACCGAGGCTGACAACCACATTCAGATCGTCGATGCCGAACAGATTCCGGATTTGATCCGAAAGCTCAACGTTCGTGAGTTCCCGACGGTGGCTTGCGTGAACGACGGCGAAATCATCCGCTCATTCAAAGACGGCTGCTCGACGCCACTCGACGTCTGGACGTTCGGCTGGTTGATGAAAGGGGAAAGCGAACGCCCGCAGGGAGTGATCCCAGAAGCCATTCGAGTCCAATGGACCGGCCAGTACCCGCTCCGTGGAAATCATTGGACCGTCGAAGGAGACTGGAACCCCTCGAAAGAAAAAGTCATCAGTCACCTCCGGGGCGAAAATCATCTCAATCAACTTGAGACGTATGGCAACATCGAGACATGGTCCCATGAAGAAATTCGTTCGCTGCACGATGACCTGCATGAAAAATACGGGGGCGGCGTCTCTTACGCGCAGTCGCAACCCGTCAATCGCGGCGTGAACGAGTTCCGCGGGGGCCGAAAGTTCTAGGCTCTGTCCGGCAAATCGTTAAGTGCCCGTCCTAACTCTTCACACTAGCCCGAATCGCCAGCGAGGGAAGTTCGCCGCCATCCCTCGCTTGCGCGTCGGGCTACTCATGGAGGACGCGGCGTGCCGCGATGTAACCCGAAGCGTCAGCGAGTGCGAATCGTGACGACGCCCTCGC
>JANNDA010000568.1:0-3824 GCA_031387195.1 Planctomyces sp.
GTCTGGTAATCGAGCCGCTGAAAGTGTTCGACAAGTCGCTTCCAGCCCGCGCTGCCGATCTTGTCCAATCGATGACCTTCCTCGACCAGACAATAGCGGATTCCACGTTTGTCTTTGGCGGCGAGATAACGGTTCAAGGCGATGCTCATGCCAGGAGCCTCATCCCAGTAGTCCACGATGGCCCAGTAATTCAACCGTGCGGCCGCGGCATAGGCGAGCTCCTGCTCGATGATGGCCTGAGAATCGCCGTTGATCCGCACCGAGCCATCGCTCTGCAACTGCGCGAACCACGGCAGTCGAAAATGATACTTCGGCTGCCCGAGCGATGCCTCGACAGCCTTGGTCACGGTCCCATCTCCATACCAGCCATCCCAGCGGATCGCGCCGACGATGGGGCCCTCGTCACCAGCCTGCAACGCGGCCAGCGGCGCGAGTAGTAAGAACAAGGCGGCGAGACGGAGTGTGATTCGGAGTGTGGTCATGGGCATCAGCTTTGAGTTTGATGGATTTGAACAATTCAACCTTAACCTTAGCGACCATCCGACTCTTGGCTCAGAATCGCATCGAACCGTGAATCCGCGCACAAACATCCAACATCTGCCATGCCTCCGCTCGTTTCGCAGGTGGAAGTCGCTTTGTTGGAAAGGCTCTTCGACCGTTCGCCGGATGTCGCCTTTCTCGTCAAAGACGTTTTCGGGCAATAGTCGAGCGGCAGAAGACGAAGTTCTCCGCATCAGCCGCGCGGCGCTAGCCCCGGTTCGAAGCCGACGCGAGCGCGTTCCGGCTACTCACCAAGAATTTGATGCGGCACTGTAGAAAAACGACGAGTGCCGCTTTACTCGTTCTCGGTGGGGATGTCGCCTCAATGACCACGGTGTAGAATCTCGCCAGTTCCGTTTGAGACCTTCAATCAATGCCGCTGGAGCATCCACCAAAGTGACCGCAACGACTCTTCCAAGACCGGCAAGTTCCGAAAGCAAGCAAGAACTCGGACAGTTTTTCACGCCACTGCCGGTTGCGGAATTCATGGCGTCGCTTTTTGAAAGCTCGAATGACGAGATTCGACTGTTGGATGCGGGAGCGGGCGAAGGTGCATTGACTGAGGCATTCGTGCGGATGGCCTGCTCGCGACCACAAAGGCCAAGTCGTCTGGCCGTTGTCGCTTATGAATTGGATGCGCGCGTGTTGAGCGGATTGCGCGAGACGTTGGAACGTTGCGAGTCCATGTGCGCGGCGCAAGGCATCGAGTTCGACGGCGAGATTCGTCACGCGGATTTCATCGAGTCCGCGTTGGAGTTCGTGCGGGATGACCTCTTCACTTCCGCGAAAGCGCCCTTCAATGCGGCGTTGCTCAATCCTCCCTACCGCAAGATCAACAGTGATTCTCCGACGCGACGTCTCCTGCGAGAAGCCGGTATCGAAACGAGCAATCTCTACACCGGCTTCCTCGCACTGGCGGCGCGGTTGCTGTGCGTCGGTGGGGAAATGGTCTCGATCACTCCACGCAGCTTTTGCAACGGCCCGTACTTTCGACCGTTTCGACGTGAGTTCCTCGATTCCATGTCGCTGGAGCGGTTGCACGTTTTTGATTCCCGATCAGCCGCCTGAGCTAATGCCTCAGTTCACCATGCGGCGTGAAGCGGTTCGTCAAAACGCGATGCTCCACGTCGGATAAATACCTCGTGCCCTCGCAAATATCTGGGACAGCGTCAGTTCCAGGTGGAACCCGGACAAGGTATTCACAAAGACGAATTGGAATCGCTTTTTTAGACTTTGCGCTACCAAGACTTCCGCTGCGGTTAGGCCGAAGAAATAGCCGTCGAACGCCTCATTGAAGTCCTGCTTCGTCGATTTGATTTCGTACAAGGTGATCTGATCGAGATGTGTCTCGACTTCTTCCAACGAGTCAAGGTTGATCGGTTTCGCAAGCCGCAAGATATCGAACGCCTTCCCGTAGACGATCATGTCGCGCTTCGCGAACGCCACCACGAGATTCCGTTTCTGATGGGCGGTCGGCAGGACAAAGCCGAGTTCCTTTCGGATCAAAATCTGCGCTGCGAGATTTGCGGTTGTGTTCCCTGATTTTTTCACTTGCCCACTCCTCGGCGGGAGCGAGTCGATCGGCCTTTTTGCTTGTCGCGTAATCGGGAAGTGAATTCGCTGACAAAATCCGCGAACGGGACGCCAATCGCGCCGCAGATCGCCATCGTCTCAATCACGTCAAGACGACGCTCACCCGCTTCGAACTTGCTGACATGGCTCTGAGGGTGTCCGAGACGGGCTGCGAGGTCGGTCTGTGTGATCTCGGCCCGGAGCCGCAAATCCTTAAGCGTCTGACAGAAGACTGTGTACTCGAATGAAAACGTCGATTTGCTCATGCGAGGTTGTTACCGCCTTGCGTGCGATATCCAAAACCGGGATATTCCAACGAGCGGTGATGCCCATGAACGATCTCCTGACTCAATGCATGACGAAGCTTCTTGAGCCTCTTCAGGGTTCGGTGGAGATATTGTCCTTTGATTGCGATGGCGCAACGGGCGGATTGCCGTCGATTTCGGCGTGGGACACCAAGCAATCGAGTTTTCTTCTCGTTGATTTGGGGGACCACATTGACGCGAGATATCCGATATGGCGAGGTTGGGCGGACGAAGTCATGACGCGTGCGGCGATGCCGTTTTTGCGAATCGCGGCCTTTCGAAATCGGCAAGAGTTCGCCAATCGGTTCGATTGGCTCCCGTCGGACACGGTCGTTTGGCTCGCATCGGAACCGAAGTATCACATCGATCTTGGCGGGAACCATCTGATCGGCCCCCGAACCACGCGATGAAAACCAACATATACAAGTCAATTCGCGACGAGGCCGTGAAATACTTCGTCAATGCGGGGCTGGTGGTCCGCAATCCCGACGACCCGGCACGACCAACGAACAGCGGCAAGACGGTCTATCAAGTTGAGGCATCCGCGTTGCGACTCTGCCAATCATTCGGGAGTCGCGAATGGGCGAATTTACTCGCCGCGTACCTCGCCAGTCGCGAGCACACTCGCCATGAATTGCATCGGCACCGGTCAATCGCGCGAATTCCCGTGACGTTGCCGTCCGGCGAATCCATCGCGCTGTCACCCGGCGGACAGAACCCGCTCATCAAGCAAGTCATCGAAGAGTTCTGCCCCCGCTTCACGCCGGGAGCCGTGTTGCTCTACGTCGGCGACGCCGAGAACAAATTCCTGCATCTCGATGCCAAATCCCTGAGCCGACTCGGCGTGACCGTCGCCGCTGCCGCAAAGATGCCGGACGTTGTCGTGTTCGACTCGCGCCGCAACTGGCTCGTCCTGATCGAAGCCGTGACGAGCGCCGGGCCCGTAGACGGCAAACGCCGCAAAGAACTGAAAGAACTCTTCGCCGGTTCAACCGCCGGCTTGGTCTTCGTCACGGCGTTCTCGTCGCGAGACACCATGCGCAGCTTCCTCTCGCACATCTCCTGGGAAACCGAAGTCTGGATCGCCGAAGCCCCAGACCACTTGATCCACTTCAACGGCGAACGCTACCTCGGCCCCTATCCCGATGTGATGCCCGGTCGGCCATTGTCTCAATAGCATGCAGTCGCCGCTCGAAGTGTTGGACCAAGTCTTCCGCGATCAGGCGAATCCGCTTCTCGCTGCCGACGAGCGCTTCCAGCGCGGCCCACTTGGTCGGGAACTTCAACTTGCAATCCACTTCTTCCCATTAGGAGAAGTTCTCGAACACAGTCGTGTGGACCTGCCCAAGGATTGCGAGCGCTGGGTTAAGAGTGGGACTGATGGTTTGACACGGGACAGGTTCCTGA
>JANNDA010000577.1:0-2562 GCA_031387195.1 Planctomyces sp.
CCAACTCCACCGCCACTTCCGGCGACACCTTGGGATTGTTCCGAGCCATCTTCGACATCCTTGTCTGGAGGACCACATGACAATTTCCACCAACAACCCATAACACACAACCAACCCGCGCGCGAACACTGTTCCGCACTCAGTTGGTGTGGTGAATTAGCGGCACGTTGACACAGTTTTGTGATTGCCCAATAATCCCGCGACTTTCGAGCCCTCTTGGATTGACGTTGCCCAACGGCTCGCCTGGTTTACCGAATTTTCCTTCTTCTTGAGGTCGCTTGTCATGTCCGGAAATGTCTTGGAGTTCACCGACGCCAACTTCCCCACCGAAGTGTTGCAAAGCAGCCAGCCGGTGCTGGTCGATTTTTGGGCTCCCTGGTGCGGCCCGTGCAAGATGCTCGCGCCGACAATTATGGAAGTGGCCAACGAATACGCCGGTCGCGTGAAGGTCGGCAAGGTTGATACCGATCAAAACCCAGGCATTGCGACTCAGTTGGGAATCAGCGGCATCCCGACCGTGATCCTGTTCAAAGACGGGCAACCCGTTGACCGATCTGTTGGCTTGGTGGCAAAGGCCAAGCTCGCGGCAATGCTGGATAAGACGCTGTAGCTCTGTAGGACGGGCACTCTTGCCCGTCATCGAGACAGGACGGGCAAGAGTGCCCGTCCTACATTTCTCAGGGAAAGGACTCCCGGGATGAGCGATGACTTGCGGACAGATCAAGCGGCCACAACGCGGCCTGTGTGGGAAAATGGAGCCGATGCGACGTCGCGGTTCGTGCCCATCGCCGATGGGCGAATGACACGCATCGATCCGCCGCAACATTTTGCCAACAATCTCAGCACACGGGATGACGCTGGGATTGATCTTTCTTCCGCGCCGCCGGTTGCTCCGCGACACGGCGAAGATTTGCTGTCGCAGGCCAGCCTGATGGTTGATCACCTGCGAAGTCAGTTCTCCGACCTGCATCGTCGCGATCAAGCGATCGCCGCGCAAACGCAGCAACTGGAGCATGAGCGCCGCGACGTGCAGCTCTGGAAGCAAGAGGCCGAGCAGGAATTGCAGACCAAGGCCGATGCACTGCGGCAGCGTGAAACAACGTTGGCCAGAACCATCGCCGAACAAGAACAGATCACCGAAACCTTGCGGATGGCTCAGCGCGAAGTCGATCGCAAGAAGGAAGCGTTCGATACGGAACGCCTCAAGCTGCTGGCCGAGATGTCGAGCAAGCTCGATGTCGATCGTGCTCGCTTGCATCAAGCGCTCGCGCTCGTCGAAGGGGACAAGCAGCAGTTGCAAGCGGAGTTTGATCGCAAGCAATCGTCGTTGGAGGAGTCGTTTCAGGTACGCGTGCAGGAACTTGAAGCGGCTAAATCACGAGTCCGTGAGGACGTGACGGAGGAAATCCTCACCGGCGAACTCAGAACGGAACGCGAGACGTTGATTGGCGAGCGAAATGAGTTCGATGGACTTCGCTCCGCCTGGGCCGAAGAGCGCGAGCGCGAGCAAACGGAGTTACTTCACGAACGTGAAATTCAAAGGGAAGCGGCCACGCGAGTACGTGAAGAACTCTTGGCTCAGCGGCAGCGACAGTCGGACGAACTCGACGTTCAACGTCGCGATCAGGAAACGATGCTGCAACAGAAACAGGATGAGTTCCTGCGACAGCGCGATCAGCTACTGCAAGAGCTGAAGCACGAGCGAACGGTGCTCGAAAACCGTCTGCGGTTTCAGCAAGAGCATCTCAACAAGGCTCGCCAGGAAATCGAATCGGCGCAGAACGAATTCCGCCGCGAGGCACAGCGTTCGCGCAGCCAATTAGAAGAGGGCGAGGCGATCATCCGGCTGCGCTGGTCACAGTTGGATCGCGTGCGTGCGTTGCTTGAAGAGCGTGAGCGCTCTGTCAACCGTGAACGTGAGATGCTCTTCAAATCGCAGCGAGCCTTCGAGCAATACACCGAACACGACCGCGAGCAAATCAAGCTCGAACGAGACGAGTGGGATCGCGAACGCAGTCTGCAACAGTCGGATCTGCGTCGCCAGCAAGACATGCTCGCGCTGCACGTACAAAACTTGGAAGGCCGCCGCGAACGCTTGGACAAGCTGCGAGCGGAACTCGAAGAGACGCACCGCACGACGCTCGAAATGCGGATGGCCATCGAAGAAGCGTGGGCTCAAATGACGCAGGCGGCCGGTGAAGATTCCGCCAAGCAGCGGATCGAGGCGGCTCAGCAACAGCTCAGCAATCATTATCGTTTCTTGCGCGAGACGCTGACCGAGCAACGTCACGAACTCGGTGAGATGCGGCAGGCATTTCAGCAGCAGAAGGATGAGTTCCACTCCGAGCAACAATCGCTGACAGAATGGTCCGCCGTGGAAGAGCGACGGTTGCGAGAACAAGCCTCGTCACTCAAGGCTCACACCGAACAACTCGACATGCGCGAATCGGCGTGGCGTTCGGCCAGTCACCGTTGGGTGACTGAGAAAATCGAAGCGGAAGCGATCATCCGCGACTTGCTGCAACAACTCACCGCGTTGACCGAACCGACATCACCGACTTC
>JANNDA010000586.1:0-7275 GCA_031387195.1 Planctomyces sp.
GCTGACGCCGCCCCGCTCGCCTGATTGTTCATTGCACTCATCACGTCAGCCTCCGTGCGGCGTCAGTTCGACCAGCAGCGCTTCCGGGTGCTCGTCGAGGACACGATAGTGCGAACGCAACTCAGACTCGAAGCCGGGAACTTTTTTCAAGCAGCGACTCTCGGCGATGTAATACTTCGCGCCACGCCGTCGCAGCGTTTCGAGTTCTGCGATCGACTGCCGACTGTCCGCCAACGTGAAGCCTTTTGTTCTCGTCCAGAAAAACATGTACGGCGCGTTGAAAGCTCGTTCGAGTCCGAATTGATCCACCGTGGCGGCACCGCTGGAAACGATCAACGATGACTCGTCCATGTGCGTGCGGAACCGGCAGGCGCACTCGTATTGAGCTTGAAATGCTGACGGATGCAAATCCCACCGCGCGCGGCGGACCTCCATCAAGATCGTGCCCCAGAACAGCAGCAGCACGACTCCGGAGAACGCCGCTCGCGAAGTAACCCGAAGCGTCAGCGAGGGCGAACGGGAGAACGTCTCGAAGCTCTCGCTGACGCTTCGGGTTACTTCGGCTCTGACAGCCGCACCCATCAGCAGGCACGCAACCGGCAGGCTGGCGATGTGGTAATGCCACGCCCAATCTTCGCCCGTTGTGCGACCGGTCACGAAGTAGAACAGGATCAGCGTCACTCCCCAGTAAGCGATCCAGCGTTGCTCTCGATTCTTCGCCACGACCCACAGACCGATCAGCCCCAACGCCAGCCCCGGCAACGTCCACACAAGATCCATTTCCACGCGCAGCACACCGGGCATTGTTTGCCACGCCGTCGAGAAGAAATTCATGCTCGTGATCCGACCATAAGCCTCGTTCGAGATCCCCAGCGAGTTCCCGTACGACAGCCACAACATCCGCGCGTGGGCGTACCACAACAGCGGGATGCCCAGCGAGATGATCACGAATCCCCAAACATCGCGACGCTTCAACGCCGACCAGCCGAACGATTGCAAGCAGAGCGTGGCGAACAACAATCCGATGTGCGCGGCCGGAACCTTGGCCAACACCGCCAGCATCGTCGCTCCCAACGACAGCCAGTACGCGCGGCGACTTTGCGTCTGACACCACTCGCGGAAGAACAACACCGCCGAGATCAATCCCAAGAACATCAACGGCTCCGGTTGAATCGCTGAGGCCATGCGAATCCCGATCGGGCTGACAGTCCACAGCACGCACGCGGCGAACGCAGATCGCGCAGGGAGACTGGTCCACGCCAAGCGAAAGAAGACAGCGGTCGCTCCCAAAGAAAGCAGGTACGACATCACCCGCAGCAGTTCTTCGTGATACCCGCAGACGTGATACACAGCGGCTCCCATCCACGCGGGGAGCGGGAACTCGGATTCGACAAACCCCGGGCCATCACCGCGCCAGTCAATGCGCGGGTAAAAGATATTCATCCCTTCGAGATAAAAATTGCGAGCGATCCCCGCCACATCCGGCTCGCGCCATGAGTCGCGCACCGAGCCATCGACCGGCCGCCACACGTCCACAACGCGAACGAGTGCCGCCAGTACGAACAACACGATGAGAAACTGACGCCAACGCGGATGCATATCTTGGCCTTAAAACCCGAAGCGTCAGCGAGGGCGGATGCTTCACAAAACTCTGATCTCAATTTCTTAATCGCTTGAAGCGCTCACCCTCGCTCACGCTTCGGGTTACATGCGGCTGCGCCGCGTTAATCTTTTTCAAACAACGTCCAAAACAAATCTTCTGACGGATACGGCACATGCCAGCGATCGGGCAACAATCCCAGCGTCATGTCGAGCCCCGCTCGGCACACCGCGTTCGGCAGCTTGTGTCGCAACAGTGACTTCGCGTGGCCGAGGTTCAGCCACTTTCCCGGTCGGCCTTGATCGACTTGATGAAAGCCCGCCGACTCGAACAACCGCTTTAATGTTGCTGGCGAGTACCAATGCAGCACGCTCGGCGGGCTGTATTCGTGCCACTGCTGGCCGAACAGCCGAGCGGTCCAACTCCGAACATTCCAGGTTTCGACGAGACACAATCCGCCCGGCCGCACAAACTCGGAAATTCGCTCGACCGCCGCGTTGGGATCGACGAAGTGAGCCATCACCTGAATCAGCGACACGACATCAAACGACGCTCGCGTGGCCGACGAAAACTCTTCCAATGAGGACGCCGTCACCGGTAATCCCAGTTGCTCCCGCGCGTGCCGAGCCATCGTCGCGTTCGGTTCAACCCCTTCGCCATCCCAGCCTTGATCGCAGAAACCTTGCAGCAGAAAACCGGCCGCTGCTCCGACATCGAGCAACGTTCCGGGCTGCTTCACATGCTTGGCCAGAATGCGTGCGTAACGCCGACCATGTTCGCGAAGCAGCGCCGACTCGCTGAGGTAATCCGAGTACCCCGCGCCCCCGCCGTGAAAGTATTCGTCCCCATAAACCTCAGCGACATGAGTCTCCGGCTCCGGAGGCAAAGCAAACCGATGGGTGCAACCGGGACACTCCCAAATCGGAATGCCGTCCTTCGCAAAGAGTTGTTGTGGTTCAGCCTCACACAACGGACAGGCCACGAGTTGTTGGCTGAGTGTCGCGGGCTGAGAGTTGAGAGTTGTGGTTGTCATGTGCTGGCTCATCATCGCCGTTGAAACGGAACACAAATGGTCGTTGGTCATTGGTCATTGCTCTGAAAATAACCAATGACCAACGATCAATAACCAACGACCAATTTCCCCTGCCTTCTCTTCTGCCTCACCAAATCGCCCAGTGGCTCGGTCCATAGATCGCCATGCAACAGGCCAGAACCCACAGCACGCCGTTGATCACAAACGGTCGGTCAGACACAAACAGCTTCGACGGGTCGCCGCCTCCCGCTTGTCGATGCACGAGGTACAAGTAGCGGAAGATGCCGTAGAAGACGAACGGCGTCGTGAGCACCAGCATCGGAGCATGATCCTTGCGAAGGTACGCTGCCGCCGCCGCGTAGAGCGCGTACATGATCACCGCCGCCGCCGCCGAGATCGTCATCATCACGTCCAGAAACGGCAGCGAGTATTCCTCCAAATTGCTGCGATGATCTTTCGCGTTCCCTTCGAGAACAGCCAACTCGGCGCGCCGCTTGCCGAAGCCGACTAGCAACGCCAGCGTCATCGTGCAGAGCACCAGCCAACTCGACGCCGGTTGGCCAATGGCGATCGCACCACCGACCGCTCGCAGCACGAAGCCGCAAGCGATGAGCATCACGTCCAAGATCACGACCTTCTTCAGCCCCAGCGTGTAAGCCACGTTCATCAGGAAGTACCCGCTGAGCAACACGCCGAACGTCCAATTGATCGTGTATGCCGAACCGAGACTCCCGACTGCCAACAGCAACATTGCGGCGATCGCGATCGTGGGAGAAATGACCCCCGATGCAATCGGCCGCAGCCGTTTTTCCGGATGCAAGCGGTCTTCGTCGCGGTCCTTCACGTCGTTGAGCAGATAGATCGAACTCGCCGCAAAGCAGAACAACAAAAACGCGTGAACGCTGTGCAGCACAGAAACCGGATCGCTCAATCTCTGCGAAAACAGCAACCCGCCAAAGACCAACACATTCTTGACCCACTGATGCAGTCTCATGCAGCGAACCAACCCGCGTGCAATGCGGATCGCCTCGGAGTCCGGATGAATTGTGGTGGTGTGAGTCATTGTCATTTCCCTGGAGTGCTGCGGCTTGACGCAGCCCTCCTTTCAACGCGGGTATCAGCTTACGAACGCAAAGCAGCGACCTCGTGACGCGCGGCATCGGACGTTGGAACCTCTTTCGAGCGGCTATTTCCAATTGATGGGAGGGCGGTGTCGGGCCACCGCACTTCAGGTTCGCGTCCCGTGATCGACGCCGCGTGTTCGCGCATCGGAACGATCTGATAATGCCGAGCCATCTCGTCGATGACTTTGCCGACCAGTTCCACTTTGCGTGTACTCGGCGAACGCATCGCCGGGAAGAAGTCGAGATCGCGATCATCGTCGCGGCCGAGGAAGTCCAACGGATGCAGCAGCAGCGACGGAGCGACGCCGCTCATTCGGCAGAGTGACAACGCCATCCGCCAATAGGTCATCGCCAACGGTCGCGAGAATTGATCGAGGTAAAGCAAATAGCTGACGTGCATCGGCACCTTGAACCACGGCATCGTCGTGACCGGGATTTCAAGCAGCGTGTCGTCCGAGGACATCCGCCGGAACGCGCTAGCGTCCGGTTTTACGTTGCTTGAACCGGACGCTAGCGCGTTCCGGCTGATTTGCGTGGCGCACGGCTCCGCACCGCTCAAGTCCCACGCATACGGTCGCAGCGGACGAAAGCCTTCGCCCATCGTGCCGAACAGTTTCTTCCGTTCCTGCTTCTGCTGCTCATCCAGCCGTGCGGTCAAGAAGTAGTACAACCGCGCGAGTGGCCCCAAGAATGTCGGAAACGTCGAGCAGTCGTATTCGTAACCGCGCTGCTTCAGCACTCGCAGCACATCGTGTGACAGGCTGAATCCCGGCCCGCGAAAGCCGACCGGCAATTGTCCGGTGACTCGTTCGATGTGCTCCTCCGCGCGAGCCAACTCTTCGTTGATTTGCTCACGCGAATACAGATGCAGCCACGGCTCATGATGGAACGAGTGATTGCCGATCTCGTGTCCCGCCGCACTGATCGACGCGAGCGCGTCGTGATTCTTCTCCAGCGCCGCGTCTTGTCCGACAACGAATACCGTGATCTTGAGGTCGCGCTGAGCGAGGAACTCCAAGAAGCGCGGCACGCAGACGTCGAGGTAACTCGGAAACGAGTCCCATCCGGCGTCCCCGTGGGTTTTCATGTACGACCACTTGTTGTCGAGGTCGAGCGATAAGCTGGCGATGGGTTTGGTCATTTGAGATTCCCAGACTCCTCGTTTAACCGCACGCCGCAGGCACGCGCGTCGACGAGCATTGGTTGTTTGGCATCGGAGAACGCGCGTGCCTGCGGCGTGCGGTTAAACGACGGATCGTTCGGCAGCAACAGATCGCGCACTGCGTCCTCTGCCAGCTTCACCGTTTCATTCACGTTCAATGTCCCGTTGACGATATGCGCCGAATTCACCGCGAACACGCCCGGCAGCGAGGTCTTCATCGGCGGCAGGTTGTCCGAGTAATTCAGCGTCGTCAGAGCCACAACATGCCGCACTCGCGAGACGCGGAAGGCTTCGACGTCCGACTCCGAGAAGTCCGGATACATCCTCTTCAATGCGGCAATGAACGACGATCGTAGTTCGTCATCCGAGACTTCAAAGAGCGGGTCATCGGGGGAAACGTACTTCGGCAAGTAGACCAACGTGCGGCCGCCGAACTCAGCGGGATCGACGAGAGTGGTCATCTCGATCACGGCGGTGAAGGGAACCCAGTCGTCGGTGATGTTCGTGACGTAGAACTTCGCCAGCGGCTTCTTCAGCAGCAGCGAGGCACACACGATGCCTTGATAGCGCAGCCCGTTCAGTCGGCGATGCTCGTCTTCGGACAACTGCGGACAGACTCGCGAGATGATCGGAGCGGGAGTAGTCAGTACGACTCGGTCGAAGGTCTCGGTGGGACGGTCGCGGAAGGTCAGTTGGACGGCATCAGCCATGTAACCCGAAGCGTCAGCGAGGGCGGACGCTTCACTCGACTCCGAACCCAGAGCGTTCTGAAGCGCTCGCCCTCGCTCACGCTTCGGGTTACATGCTTCGACTCGTTCGATCGCATGATTGACGCGCACATCGACGCCGTTGGCGTGCAGCAGCGTCTCGAAATGTTCGAGGATGCGGGCGTAGCCGCCGGGGAGGTAGCCGAACATTTCTTTCTTCAGGCCCGTCCGACGAGCGGCGTACATCCGCGCGATCGTGGCCCAGATGAACGCGGCCGATGTGTGCTGATAGTTCTCGCCGAGCTTTGCTCGCAACAACGGCAGCCAGATTTTCTCGAAGGCTCGTTTGCCAGATAGCTTTTGCAGCCAAGAAGCGACCGGGATCGATTCGAGTCGTTTCCCATCGCGCAGCTTCGAGGCATAAAAGATCGTCCCGCCGAGTCGCAGCTTGTCGAGCAATCCCAGCGGTGGGAACTTCAAGAACTCCAGTGTGTTGGACATCGAGGTCAATTGGCCGTCGGTAAAGAATCCAGTCTTGGTCTCGACCCATTTCATGTCTTGTTCGAGATGCAGCTCCGAAAGCACTCGCCGCCAATGAATGTCCGACAGCAGCGTGACGTGGTAGTGCCGATCCCAAGTGACATCGCCAAGCTGCCAGGCATCGGCCAAGCCGCCGACATGTGATCCCGCTTCGAACAACGTGACCCGTTGTCCGGCTTGAGCCAGGCGCAGAGCCAGCGTCATCCCCAGGATGCCGCCACCGACGATTGCTGTTTTGAGTTGTGTCATGTGGATTCATGTAACCCGAAGCGTGAGCGAGGGCGGGTGCTCGAAGCGACGGGAAGTTGGAACTCTGGGGGTTGGAAATCGAAGGTTCGTAAAGCGTTCGCCCTCGCTCACGCTTCGGGTTACTTAGGCGACGCACTCCAAAAGCTCTGATACCTCGCCGCCGAGTACGCAGTATTCGAGTCCGCAGGCTTCGCAAGTGACTTCGGGAAGATCGACGACCTCGCCCGGCGACCAGCGAGCCAGCAGTTGTCCGCAGCGACAAACGCAACCGACCGAACGAGCCGGATTGCCGAGCACGAGATGAAAGTCCGGCACCGACTTCGTCACCAGCGCGCCCATACCGATCATCGCGAAGCGGCCGATGGTTAAGTCGTTGCCGATCGTGCAGCCGGCTCCGATGGTCGCCCCTTCGCGAACGAGCGTCGGCAGCGTGTGCTTATCAGGATCGGAGGAGCGGAGTTGTTTCAAATCCGGCGTGGTCGCTCGCGGGAAGCGGTCGTTGGTGAAGATCGTGCCAGCCGAAATCATGACTCCGTCTTCGATCGTCACGGCGTTGCAGATGTAGACCATCGCGTTGATCTTCACGCGATTACCGATTTGCACCTCGTAGGCGATGTAACTTTTCTCGCCGACGATGCACTCGTCGCCGAGCGTCGCTCCGAAGCGGATGTGAACGTTGTCCCAAATCGCCGAGCCGTCGCCGATGACGACGTCTCGTTCGATGATCGCGGTAGGATGAATGCGGGTGGGCATGTGGTTCCCTTTGGAGACCGGCAAAGTAACCCGAAGCGTCAGCGAGGGCGGGCGCTTCAAGCGACTTTGAATTTGAGTTCGATGATCAGTGAAGCGCTCGCCCTCGC
>JANNDA010000601.1:0-2128 GCA_031387195.1 Planctomyces sp.
GAGAGATGCGCTCGCCGAGCCGGTGCTGCTCATCAAGTGCGCGTGGGGCGGCAAGAGCCTCGCAGTGGATTTTCGACCGCCAAGCGCCGGCAAGGTTCCGTACTCGCTCGGCGAGAAGCAGGATGCCGCGGTCGCTCAAGACCCGGCCATCGTCGGCAAGTATTACCACGAGACGGTGACGCTCACGAAAGCCGCGCTGGCCAGAGTCAAAGACTTCGTACCCGGTTCCGATGGCCGGTACGTCATTGCCGGGTTCGGCTGGCATCAAGGCTGGAATGACCGCATCAACGCCGAGTACGAAGAGAACATGGTCCACTTCATCTGCGACATTCGCAAAGACATGGGCGTCCCCGCGATGCCGTTTGTCATTGCCGAGAGCGGCATGAGCGGCCCGGAAGAAAAACATCCGCGAGCCTTGTCGCTCATGAAGGCACAAGCTGCCGTCGCCGAGCACGCAGAGTTCAAGGGCAACGTCGCCTTTGTCGGCACAAAAGCGTTCTGGCGTCCTCAGGAAGAATCACCCAGCGGCCAATGTTATCACTGGAACACGAACTCCGAGACCTATTACCTCATCGGCGAGGCAATGGGCACGGCGATGAAGCAGCTCCTCGCTCCGAAGTGATGCAGCGAAGCCGCAACCCGTTGGAGGGGTTTGCCCCAACAGGAGCAACGACTGGTATGGAAGGACCAGTCAAGTATTTTGAGCGGGTGAATTTTCAGAATGGTGTTTTAGGTTGAGTTCATGGTGTTCTGCGGCGGCCGCCGAGTCGTCGGCGAGGGAGAAACGACTGTTGATCAGACTGATATTCGCGGGTCGGAACCGCATGACCTGATCCGTCGCGGAAGTGCCGGAGTCTAGCATCGGGCGTCACGAGCGAAATTTTCGCGGGTGGCCGAAAGCGCCTGCTGGGGCATCTTCCTGGAGTTCGTGTCGCCGACGACTCGGGGACCGCAGCCTTTCTGGGTTGAGGTTGTGGTGGGTGAGGATTTCAGTGACATCCGTTGAAGATTGTTTTCCGTGGCATCCCGTGCGTTCTTGGTAAACTCCCCGCGCCTGGTGAAACGGAGTCAGGCTCTGCGGGGACGCAACCTGACAAGGGATAACTAGGTCAGGGCGGGAGAATGTGCTCGCCGGGTTGGGGGCCGAAACGCCCCCAGCCTTCTGCTCTCAACGCCCCACATTCCCCGCGCGAGTCAGCGGGCCACGTTGGATCGTCTTCCCCGACGAGTGTTCCGACACGACCAAGCCCACGAACGACATGAACTGCCGAGCCGTCGGGAACCGCCGCAAGTCGCCGATCTCCGCGGCGATCACCACCGCGCTGAGCGTGTTGATCCCACGAAATGACTTGAGTGCCTTCACCAATGGAGCCAGCGCCGTCTGCTCGACGAAGCGTTCGATCCCGCATCACTCGCTCCGTCGCGTCTTCCACCGCTTTGACGTAATCGTCCATCACGCACTGCTGGCAGGGATCGTCAAACTTCTGCTGCTTCAACCACACGCTGTGCTTCTGAGTCCACGAGCGGCCGTCGTGATAGACCAGCTCGTTCCGCAACAAGAACTTGTCGAGCTGATGCCGTGCGACTCGCTCCGCATTCTTGGCGTCGCCCCGCGAGCGTTCCAGATCACGTAACGCTTCCGTCTGCTCATCGGGAACCCAGACCGCCGTCAGATCCCCCGACCGCAGAAAGTGCGCCAACCGCCGAGCATCCCGCCGATCCGTCTTCACCCGCGACCCCTGCTGAGGCACCAGCGACGGCGCGACGACGATGCAGTCGATCCCCGCCTTCTTCAATCGCCGACACAACCCAAAGCCGGTCGGCCCCGCCTCGTAGCAAACTCGCAACCGGGACACATCCGGTTCGAGCTTGACCAACCGCTTGATCAGCTTGGCAACATCATGCGGAAACGCGCCGAGCACCTTCGCCTCGCCCTGACCTTCCTCGGCAACCGCCATCACGATTGTGTCCTTGTGGACGTCCAAACCAACGTAACGTAGCTTACTCACCGGACCAGTCCTCCCGTTTGTGGCTCTGTGTGAAGTGGAACATTCAAAACGCTCCGCTCAACATAACCCACGCTGACGTGAGAGACTGGTCCTTGCATTGTGTCTAGCCCTGGTTCATG
>JANNDA010000614.1:0-7358 GCA_031387195.1 Planctomyces sp.
AGATCGAGATCGGCGATTGGACCTACGTGATGGGAAATCCGTTCCTACTCGCCACCGATTTTGCGCCGACGGTGACCTATGGAATTGTCAGCGGCACGCACCGGTATCAGCCTCCGGCGGGTACGTTTCTGGAATACACCGACTGCATTCAAGTCGATACGTCGATCAATCCGGGCAATTCGGGCGGCCCGCTGTTCAATGCGGTCGGTGAGTTGGTCGGGATCAATGGACGCGGCTCGTTTGAAAAACGTGGGCGAGTCAATGCGGGTGCGGGCTATGCGATCTCGATCAATCAGATCAAGTATTTCTTGGATCAACTGAAGGCCGGCCGTGTGGTGGATCATGCGACGCTCGGCGCGACCGTGACCACGCAAAATGATGGCAGCGTGACGGTCAACGGTATTTTGGAGACATCGGATGTCTTCCGTCGCGGGCTGCGATCGGGGGATGAATTGGTGAGCTTTGCGGGACGTCCGATTCGGAGCGTGAATCAGTTCAAAAACATTCTTGGCATTTACCCGAAAGACTGGATGCTGCCGATCGTGTTTCGGCGCGAAGGAGAGCGCCGTGAGATCCATGCTCGTCTGCGTGGCCTGCATACGAAGTCGGAATTGCTGCCGGAAGCCTCGCCGAAGAAACCTCGTCCGCAACCGAAGCCGAAAAACAAAGACGGTAAACCGGGTGACAAACCGGAACTTCCGGAAATGCCGAAAACTGATCCTCACGCCAAAGTGAAGGTGCTGATCCCGGAGCGTTGGAAGGATCTGTTTGTCGCAAAGGCTGGGTTTGCGAACTATCGCTTCAACCAGATGGAACTGGACCGAGTTCTGTCGTCGCTCAAGTCGCTCGGTGATTTTGCCTCGGCAACCGGGACGTGGCGTTTGAACGGCCAGACGACGACCAGTGATCCGTTCGAGTTGACAGTCTCTGCAAAAGGAATCGGGTTAGAAATTCGCGACGCGGCGTTCTTTCAACAACTGGAAGACACCGATGGCGCAGACGAGCCGCCGGGAACGGGCGGATTCCTGATCGGAGTGCATCACCTGCGGCTGCTGTTGTCGAAAGGTCCGGCTGCTTTCACTGACTCGTTTTACTTTGGCAGTGAACCGCTCGATGGCCGTGGCGAGTTGGTCGATGTGCTCGTTTGCAGTTTGTCGGCAGTGGAAACTCGCTGGTACTTCAGCCGGTCCAGCGGAGTGCTCGCCGGTTTTGACACGCGGCTTCACGAAGATGCTGAAGCCTGTGTGGTGCGATTTACTGGCTTGGCAGATTTCGCCGGGAAGCGATTGCCGCAGACTTGGATGGTCCGCAGTGGTGAGAAGGAATTCGCGACACTGCGGGTGGAACGAGCGGAGTTCGCGGTGCAGAAGAAGGAGGCCAGTAAATGATGACTGGGATTGCTGGCACAAATTGGAACTGGATCAATCAGATTATTGGTCGTTGGTTATTGGTCGTTGGTCATTGGTCATTGGCGGGGGGATTTCGCTGCGTGGGGCGAGCGGTGGTTTTGCTGTCCGTGTTGAACGTCGCGTCGCCGACTCATGCTCAGTCTGTTCGCGACACGATCGGGCTGACGCAGCCGAAGATCGTGAAGATTTTTGGCGCGGGTGGGCGGACGAACTTGGCCGCTTACGGCACCGGGTTTTTCGTGTCGCCGCAAGGACACATCGCGACGGTGTGGAGTCATGTGCTCGATGCGGATGTCGTGGGAGTCGTGCTGGCGGATGGGCGGCGCTTCACCGCAAAGGTGCTCGGTGCTGAACCGCAGTTGGCGCTCGCTGTCTTGAAGCTCAATGCCGCTGAGGGGCTGGAGTTTCCGTACTTCGCGGTGACTGACGCGACGTCAGCGGGCATGGGGACGCGAGTGCTCGGATTCAGCAACATGTTTAACGTGGCTGCCGGGGATGAGCCGGTGTCGGTTATTCACGGAGTCATTGCTTCGCGAACGAATTTGGAGACTCGGCGCGGGGTCTTTGAGAGTCCGTATACGGGGCCAGTTTTCGTGGTGGATGCGGTGACGAACAATTCGGGCGCGGCAGGCGGCGTGCTGACGACGCGCGATGGTCGGTTGCTGGGGATGATCGGCCAGGAGTTGCGGAATTCAAAATCGAACACGTGGGTCAATTACGCGATCCCGATCACGGAACTCCGCGAGTCGATCCAGCAAATCATCAGCGGGAAGTTCACCGCGAAACGAGATCCCAACGAGGATGAACCGTCGTCAAAGCCGCGTCGTTATAAGCCGCTCGATTTTGGTTTCTTGTTGGTGCCGGATGTGGTCGATCGGACTCCGGCGTTCATCGACCTCGTGCAGCCGGACAGTCCAGCGGCAAAGGCAGGGCTGAAGGCGGACGACTTGGTGCTGTTCATCAACGATGAGCTGATTCAAACTTGCCGCGTGATGCAGGACGCCGTCGGACGCCTCGAATCGGGCGACCGATTGCGGTTGGTCGTGCGGCGCGGCAATGAGTTGGTGACGATCGAGATGCCGGTGCTGAAGAAGAATGAATAGACTTCGCCGATTGAGTGGAGGTGACTCGCTATGAAGACCATTGAAACGCTTGCCGCAGTGACCGACGATCACCGTCTGTTGGTTGAGATTCCATTGGGCCAGAACTGGTTGCCCGGTCCGCGACGAATTGTTGTTGTCGTTGAAGATGAACTGGCTGATGTGTCGCGCAAAAAAGCTGTGGGTTCATGGGGCAAATACGACTGTGAACTGACCGATTCTGCAAACACATTCCGTCGCGAGGACATCTATGGTGACGATGGTCGATGACAACGTGTTTGTTGACACGAATGTGCTGTTTCATGCCAGAGTTATTCAATCGCCGTTTCATCAAGTCGCCGACAAGATGCTGACGCAATTGGTTTCGTCGAGAAACAAAATCTGGCTGAGTCGGCAGGTTCTTCGTGAGTACCTCTCGGTGATGTCGCGACCAGGGAAGTTTCCAGTCGCGATACCGATGGCGTCGCTCACGGACGATGTCCAAGAGTTTGAGAGTCAATTTGAGATTGCCGAAGATGGTCCCCAGGTAACAGCCTCTCTTTTGACGTTGCTCAACACGATTCCCACGTTAGGCAAGCAAGTGCATGACGCCAACATCGTGGCCACGATGCTCGCTTCCGGAATTTCCAACCTGCTCACGCAAAACGTTGCGGATTTTCAGCGTTACTGCCACTTCATCACCGTGATCCCGCTCGCGTAATTTCCAGTCCCCTTCAATTCAATCCTTTTTGTGAGTGCGTCATGGGTCAGTGGACTCGATGGAGTTTCCAATCGATGGCTTTGCTTTTCGCGTTGGGCTTTACCGAAGCCTCTGCTTGGCAATCGGCGTCGCGCGAACTGGAAGAGTCAGAAGAAAATGCATTCAAACAAGCGGCCACTCAAGTTGCGGCGTCGTTGGTGCGGATCGAGACGGTGGGCGGGCTCGATCAGGTGCAGAAATTCGCGGTGGGGAACGGGCCGACGACCGGGTTGGTGTTGTCGGCGGACGGGTATGTGATTTCGAGTTCGTTCAATTTCATCTCGAAGCCGGCGTCGATCATTGTGTCGCTGACGGATGGGCGGCGGTTGGCGGCGAAGGTTGTTGCCAGTGACACCTCGCGAATGCTGACGCTGTTGAAGATTGAGGGGAGCGGGCTGGTGCCGGCTCAAGCGGCTCCGAAGGGGGCGATTAAAGTTGGGCAGTGGGCGATCGCGGTGGGGCGCGCGTTGGATGCGAATGCTCCAAATGTGTCGGTGGGGATTGTGAGCGCAGTGAATCGCGTGTGGGGGAAGGCGATTCAAACGGACGCGAAGATCTCGCCGGTGAATTACGGCGGGGCGTTGGTCGATGTGGAAGGCCAAGTGCTCGGCGTGCTTGTGCCGCTGTCGCCGATGGACAATTCGCCGGTCGCCGGGGTCGAGTGGTACGACTCCGGAATCGGCTTCGCGATCCCGTTGGAAGATGTGCTGGCCACGCTCGATCGCTTGAAGGAAGGGAAAGACATCCGGCAGGGATTGGCCGGGTTCAGCTTCGCGTCGCAGGATTTGTACGAACAAGAGCCGAAGATCGACCGAGTGCGGTACGACTCGCCGATCTATCAGGCCGGGATCAAGGACGGCGATGTCATCGTCGAGTTGAACGGACAGAAGGTGTCACGCTCGGCTCAGGTGCGACAGGTGCTGGGAAGCAAGATCGAAGGGGACAAGCTGACGATCTCGGTGAAGCGGGGCGAACAAGTTCTGAAATCGGACATCACGTTGGTCGGTGAATTGAAGCCGTTTGAAGCGGGGTTCTTGGGAGTGTTGCCGGTTCGTGAGGCAGTCAGAGGACAGGAAACAGGGGACAGGAAACAGGGGGCTGGGGTTGGCGTTCGCTGGGTTTACAAAGAAAGTCCTGCGGCAAATGCAGGGCTGCTGCCACGTGACCTCATCGTCAAGTTTCGCGATCAGGTCGTGACCTCAACCACGCAATTGACGGACCTCGTCAGTCGTGTGCGACCGACCGAGAAAGCGACGCTCGTGATCCAGCGAGAAGGAAAGGAGCAAACGCTCGAAGTGACGCTCGGCACGGTCATTGATGAGATCCCCTCCGAGTTACCCAGTGCGGTCATCGAGTCTGCTCCAGCGGACGACAAGGCGAAACCGAAAGCGGCTGCCGTCAATAAAGCGAACGATTCGAAAGAGGAAGCGAAAGCGACTGACGAAAAAGATCGTCTGCGAACAGGACGCTTCACCGAGCAGATTGAAGAGAGCAAGAATTCGTATTGGGCATTCGTGCCTGAGGACTACAACCCGGCGTTCGGTTATGCACTGGCAGTCTGGCTGCACCCGCCGGGAGATACGTTGGAAGCGACGGTCTATGAACTGTGGAAATCTTCGTGCGAACAACGCGGCATCATCTTGCTCGGTCTGAAAGCGGCTGATCTGGGGGCTGGCTGGCAAGCGAACGAAGCAGAGTTCGTGCGTGACACCGTGGCGAGTTTCCAAAAGAAGTATTCAATCGACGCGAGCCGCATCGTGTTGCACGGCTTTTCGAAGAGCGGCCCGTTTGCGACGCATCTGGCGTTCAAGTTCCGCGACCTCTTTCGCGGCTTGGTCTTGGCCGCCGCCCCGTTGTCCGAACCGCCGCCGGAAAATCTGCCCGAGTATCGCATGCAATTCCACTTGGTGTGCGGCAGCAAAGACAACATTCATCCGTTGGTCGAGCAACACGTCACGGGACTGCGCAAGCTGAAGTTCCCGGCGAGCTTCACCAGCGTTGCTGAATTGGAACATCGCTATCCGGGAGCGGACGGCGTCGAGGCGATCGTGCGCTGGATTGATCTGCTCGATCGGCTTTAATTCTTCGTGGAGCACGATTTCAACGTGATCCGCTTCGGGCACGTTGGAAACGTGCCCCACGTCTGGTCGGCAACGGCTGTGGCTCGCATGCATTATCCACTCGCTTGGCGTGCTTCGTTGTGGCGGGAAAGCGATGACCGAGGCCGCACGATGACGTTCACGCCTTGCGACACACCTTTGGGACAAATCTGTCAAAGGCCGGAGTCGCACCAAGAGTGGCACAAAGCACGATGCGGCATTCGAGCATCAACCTGACGATGAACGTCTACACGGACCCGCGATTGAGATCGACACCGAAACGAAGACCGCACGCAGGATAAATTGGTGATGAGCATGCGACGTGTCGAAATCGACACGAAAACGAGGTCCGCACTCACGACACCGCGTTGAGAGTCGGGACATGGCAGATCCCAATTCCAACACGGTCCTTCACCAATTCTGTGTTGGAATGGCACGGATCGCTCAATTCCCGATGAGTTGTTCCGATGGCGTCCGGTGAATCGGGTGCCATCGGCTGCAACTCTGCGAATGGAGAGAATCTAGACCGATGTTCCAGCACTCGGATTCTTCGGCGGCGGCAGCAATTCGAGAACTTTTTTCGCCTCAACGACGGCGTTGTTCGCCAGCGTCGCCAAGTCGAGTTTCAGCGAATCGTCGTAGTCGGCTTTGTTTCGCCACCGTCGCAAACGATCCAAGATGTCGGCGATGCCCTGACGTTTGCTGACTTTGTATCTGAGAAAGTCTCTAACCTTGGTGTGATCCTCGGTTCCATACGTCGGCTGAAAGCCAAACACATCGCGGCAGTGGTTCCGCGCATGGCAGAACGCGGCATAATAAGCGCGGCTGACCGACGACCTCAGGCTCGCCTCTCGTTGGCCTGCGTCGCTCGTCGTGGGCTGCGAAAGCTCACGGGCCAAGTTGAGATAGTGCTGCCAATCAAACGGCAGCGTGCAACCGTGGGGGGCTGAAGTCGGTGGTCACGAGGAAGTGACCGGAGCACTGTGCCAATTCGTTGGCGAACTCTTCACTGAGCGCGTCGAGCTTGTCCATGATGTCGGACTCGTATTGATCCTGTCGGACTTCGAGCGTGAGGTATCGGTCATCAATCTCCGGGTCACGATAGAGTTCCAACGAAAGCTCCGCGTCCGGCCCGAACACTTCACGCACCCGTTGGCAAATCTGCGGCAGCACTGCCGACAGTCCTGTGTGCTCGGTGAGATATCGGCCAACCTCCATTGAATTCGGAACCACAAGGTCCGCGTCGGACTCGACCGCGAAGAGAAGCTCACCGACCGCGTCTTCAACCGGCGTTCCCAAGATCATCGAAGTTGTCATCGGAGCGACACCCTGCATGGCGAGGCTGTTCCCACGGAAGCTCAACGCGGCTCCCAGCGATTCGGGGGATTGTCTCAGCGGGACGATCTTAAAGAAGATCCTTGCCGGGATCGACACCAAATCAGAGGCAAGCATCGAAGAGAGCCGTGAAATGGTTCAAGGCCGATCAGTCATACAAGCCGAGTTCTTGGTCCAGCGCCGCCAACTCATCCAACACCTTGAGCCGCTTGCTGTCGATGTCCCGTTTATAGGCCATCAAATCCTGAAACAGAATTCGACGGTGCGAACCGACTTTGTGGAACGGGATCAAGCCGTTTTCCAATTGCTCGACCAGAAACGGCCGAGAGACATTCAGCACGTCCGCCGCTTGCTGGGTGGTCAGTTCGGCGTGGACGGGCATCAGTGTGACGGCATTCCCTTTGGCCATCTCGGTGAGGATGTCATTGAGCATCCGAAAAGCGGACATCGGAATCGCGATGGTCTCGGCCGAGACGTCATCCCGCTGAATGCGGACGCTGACGGGCTTCTTCCGTTTGTGCTGCAAGATCTTCGTCAATTGCCGGCTCGATTCCCCCGCCAGCTTCGCATCAGCCGCGGCAGTGGCCAGTTCGAGATAATTTCGCAAGGCGTGGCGAACGCGGGCGAAGCGAGGAGTCTCTAGTCCACCGGCATTCGCGGAGAGTTTATCGAGTAC
>JANNDA010000668.1:0-15725 GCA_031387195.1 Planctomyces sp.
GAGAGAGTTCAGCACAAACCCCACTGAGCTTGTCTCAGTGGTTTTCGGGCTTTTGCACTACGCTGAGAATTATGTCATGTACCTTCGCCCGTGGTGCAAAGGCCCTCTTCCACCGAGACAAGCTCGGTGGGGTTTGTGCCATCGTCATTCACGATCCGAAGGCCACTGGAATCTGGCGAGCCACAGCGGCCTCCGCTTTGGGAAGATGAATCTTGAGGATGCCGTTGGTGAACTCGGCCGACAGGTTATCGACGTTGACTCGATCAGGGAGCGAGATCGAACGCTGCCAGACGCCGCGTGGCCGCTCTTGACGGCGGAAGCGTTCTTCCGACGTTCCTTCCGGTTCCACACAGCGGCCTTTCATTCCCAAAACACCACCGGCGATCGTGAGTTCCAAATCCTCGGGGCGGACGCCGGGAACTTCGGCCATGATCAAGTATTCGTCAGCCAATTCATACAAATTGACGGGCGGGTACTGCCGGCTGAACCGCAGTCCCTGAAACGTCATGTTGACGCTTTGCAGAAGCCGATCGACCTCGCGTTCAAGGTCGTGAAAGGCATCCCAACTATGTCCCCAACGAAAGACAGCCATGTGTGGTTCCGCGTTCGAGTCGCGAACGGTCGGGTACCCGGCTCGCGCGCAAAGTGTGTCGTGTGCCCGTCGAAAGAAGCTCGATGCCGGGCGGCAAAGTCTGTGCCGTGCCTCGAATCCGATTCTTTAACAACACTCAACCTGTTTGATAGATCAACGTTAGCAGCGGCGGCTGTTGCTCGGCAGGCGGCCAACACGGGCGACAAGACCTGCCAAGGTTGCAGGAACAGACCAGGATCAGTTGGGGAAAACCGCCGTTCCTGAAACGGGCCAGTCCACCGTTACCACACGTATTTCAATTCGACCTTCGCTCCACCGTTCGACAACTCAACCGGCAGAAGCAATTCAAAACGGTTGCCCGCTTGCCGGACGGCAGGTGGTTTCGCGGAGCCGGTGACTCGCAACTTCAGCGAGCCATCAATCGTGAACCAGCCATCGGCCCCCGCTTCGATCTTGCGCCCGGTGGCCGCTCGATAAGTGAGGTTTTTGGAGTCCGTCGCATCGTCTGAGACGGCAGACAAGGTCAAGGTGCGATCGAACGAAAGTTCCTTGCCGGACTTCCGTGGAACCACATGATCGTCGATCGACAAGCGACCGAACTGATATTGCAGGACCGGACGGCGTGCTTCGTCGAAGCGATAGCCTTTGAACTTGTAGCCTTGATCCTTCGCCGGCTGACTCGGCCACGCGGTGCTTGCGTCAGCCAGCAGCGCGAACGGTACGTCGGCGGGGAGCGCCAGCACGTTGTCTCCCAACGGATTCTGGAAGCCCGGTCCCCGTCCGATCCAATGTTTCGAGGCATCAATGAATTGTCCCTGCCAAATCCACAACAGGGCGAAACGATCGACGTCGAACGCCAAGTGTACTCCTTCGGGATATCCGACTGCGAAGCCCCGCGACGTGGTGATGTTGCCCCCGTCCTGACCGGGGCCTTGCAGGAAATTGCGATACACGATCGGCTCTTTGTCAGGCACGAGCACGATCGCCTCACGCACAATGCCCGCCGGAATTGCGGCGTTGTTTCCATCTGACAAGTACTTCCAAACGGCTTGCATCTGCTGATTCGCATCGGCGTTCAACACCTCTTTGATCGTCGCCATTCCAAACGGCCACGGAGCGGGCATCCGAGTCCCTCGGCGATAGACCTGCGGGTCGGCGAGGTAACGATAAAACCAGTCTTCGCGCAAACGCTTGGTCATCGCGTTGAGGTTGATGGCCTGCACGCCGGTCGCGGCGTGTTCGTTAAACGGATGGCATTTCACGCACGACAAGCCTTTGTCGCCGACGAGCTGCCGACCAGCCGACTTCAGTTTCGGCAACGCTTCTTCAGAGGTGGCCAAGTTCGCCGCCGTCTTGAGGTCCACTTCCGCAAACGCCTTCGCCAGCGAACCGGCTCCAAACTTCGGCATCCGCGCGTGCATGTAGGGCCGATCCTTTGCCCCGTTTTGCAGGATGTTCTGCAACGCCTCTTCACGCAGCTTGTCGCCAACTCCATCGAGCGCCGGTGGGATGCGGCCTTCGTCGCCCATCTCTGGAATCAATGTCTCGAAGTGCGCGTTGCGAACTTGTTCAACGCCGCCGAGCTTGCCTCGTTCGTGACACGCAAAGCAGTTGAAGGTGAGCAATGCGTGAGCGACGACTTCGGCAGACGTTGGCTCGGTCGCTTTGCCAACGGCCGTCAGCGCGGCGCTCACGGCCAAACGTTGGAGTTCGGTCAGCTTGTACTGCGGCAATCCACGCGGAGCTTCTGCTGCCAAACATCCGCCGCTGGCCGCCAGCTTTGAGATCGGCTTCGCCTTCAATTCCGACGCGATGAGCTTGTTGTCCTCTTTGAGTTGATGGCATGACGCGCAGCCCAGCGTGGCAAACAACTGACGTCCCTTCACGGCGAGTTCAGGCACAATCTCAAACGGCTTGTCGTTGCCATCTTTGCTCACAGCCTTGGGAATTTCACGAGCCAACGTCACGAACGGCGCGACAGGTTGCCGCTTGAGCCCCGGACCTTGCATGTCGAGTGTCAGCGTCCATTCGCCGCCCCCCTGAAAGTAATCGACGGTGATTTCGTGCGGCCCGACATCGAGCGACGTGCGCCCTTCTTTGTCCGCATGAGGGTGTACTCCGCCGTTCTTCACCACTTCCTTGCCATCAATGGCCAGCCGGCTGCCGTCATCGCTGCCGATCCAGAACTGATACTGGCCCGGTTTGGCGATGTGCAAAAATCCGGTGAACCGCATCCCGAAATTGTTCTGCCGTTTGCCGACCGACAGATCGAACCCAGAGACCGTTCCGATCGCGAGCGGCTTGAGATTCTCGAATTCGGGCACGTCGTCCCAGGTTCCCTCGAAGTACGCATAATTCACATTGGGTGGAACTTTGTGGTCCTTGAAGAAATAGCTCGCCACTTCGCGAGCTTCCTTCTCATTCAGATTGAGCCCCGGCATCCGGCCCGACGGTCGCACCGCAAGCGGGTCTTGCAGAAACTTCGCGAGGCTCGGCAATGTGTACTTCGCGGCGAGGTCTCCCAACGGGACGACCGTCTGCGTGATGACTTTCTTCGGCGCGTCTTCATCGTCATCATCGCCCGGCACCGGCTGCGAAGCCTTCGGAATCGGCCCCGCTTCTTTCCGAGGCAAGTGACAGGCGACACAACCGAAGCGATGAAAATGTTGTTCACCCGTTGCGACGGCGCTGTGTTCGGACATCGCTTCTTGTGGAGCACCGGTTGTCGCCAAGAAGTGTGTCAACGCTTCGACCGCTGCCGCGCGATCGACTTCCGGCAGACTGGCCAGGACATCCGGCATCGTCGTTCCGGGTTTCGCCTGCTGCGGATTTACGAGCATTGCTTTGATGAAGCTCAGCCGCACGCGCGAGCCGACGCCGTCCAACACGGGAGCTTTCTTCGGCGTGATCTGTTTCGCAGCCACCTCATCCGCCTGATGGCACGCCACGCAACCGAGTTCACCAAGCAATAGCCGTCCGCCCGGTCTCAAATCTTGCGGTGTGTTGCTTCCCGCCGCTTCAAAGAAACGCTCAAAGCCCGCAATGACAGAATGATTCACGAGTGGCTCGACGGTCTTCACAACGACTGCTTTTGGATCGGCGGCAAGAGACCACGATGCCGACATCACAGACACCGTCACAGCACAAAGAGTTCGACGGGCGAGAACAGACAATCTCATGCGAAATTCCTCAGGGAGAGCCGCGTGGCATCGAGCGAAAACGAAAACCGCTCAAGGCAGGAAATCGGGGCGGGTATAGTCCGGCAACTCGGCTTTGGCTGCAACCGTGATCGCGTCGCCCATCAAACGCCCCCACTGAGGCAAGCTCAGTGAGGGTTGCGTCATCGCGCTGCTGAGTGAGGAACATCAGCAGCACAGACGTTAGCATGGCTCGGTTGCCGAGCAGCACGCACCTTGATTCGCCCACTGCATCAAGAAAGATCATCGCCATGAAAGAATTTGAAGGTTCGCCGAAAACGTGGCCGCCACTGGGGCTGCCGACTGGAAGCGTTCGCGCACTGCTGACGTTGATCATTGTGGCCGTCGTCGTGACGAAGCTCGCGCTGGCTCGCGAGCTGGATGCGCTGTGGATCGAGACGTTGCTGATTGCGTTGGCGCATTACTTCACTTCGCGGCGATTCGTGTCCCTTTCACCTGAAGTGCTGCAACGATTAGAGCAAGAAGGTGTCATCGAGAAAGAGCGGCATCCACTGTATCTGCCGAGAAACTCCATCCGCACGATCATCGTTGGCTCGTTTATCGGCTTGGGGATTTATCTCTTTCGTGAGCAACGGCTGTTTGAGACGAAAACGATCGCGCTGCTGAGCATGGTCTTCGCGTACCTGTTGGGCGGATTGGTGCGCGGTCTCTCGCACTGGTGGACTCGCCGTCGCGCGCAGCCTGTGTCCGGAACATGGGGTGACCTCAAGGCGTTACTGGTGCTCGGCAGCCTCGTGGTTGCGTGCGGGCTCGAACTGTTCGTCCCCGATTTGAAACTCCCCGCGTCCGTGCATCACGTCGCACTGGGCCTGACGCTGTTCTACTTCGGATCAAGATGATCCACCTCACGCATGATCGTTGATCAGATCGACCAACTGTCGCAGACGACCGACCTTCTTGCGGTCGAAGTTGAGCGTGATGCGCGGCAGCAACTGCAAGTCCGGTTCATCGGATTCGAGCTTGTGAGCGGTCGTCCGTTCGATGCGATCGGATTCGAGAATGTCGTTGAACTCGTCATTCAACCGCGTGAGCAAATCATCGGAGATCTCGCGATTCAAACGCAGCACGAGCTTGCCTCGAATGAAACGCATGCTGTGGTAGACGCGATAGAAATGCAGGATTTCTTTGATCGCCTCGTCAACGCTGTTGGTGACTTTGAAGAGTGAGAGGTCCTCGGGAGAAATCAAACCGGGGACTTCGAGCTCTTCATGGAGATAGAGCCGCCACTTTGACCAATAGTCGTCGTTGGGTGCATCGACGCAGACAATCGGCATCAATTCGTGTTTGCCCGTTTGGACCAGCGTCAGGGACTCGAAGCCTTCATCCTGAGTGCCGAAGCCGCCGGGGAAGAGAACGATTGCGGCGACTTCTTTCACGAACAGCAGCTTGCGCGTGAAGAAGTATTTCAAATTAATCAGCTTCGGATCTTGATGAATGATTGGATTCGCCGATTGCTCAAAGGGAAGCATGATGTTGAGCCCCATCGACATCTCTCGGCCCGCTCCGACGTGAGCCCCTTCCATGATGCCACCGCCGGCACCCGTGAGCACCATCCAGCCAATCTCGGCCATCTTTCGCCCGAAATCGACCGATTGCTGATAGCTGGGATGCTCCGGCTTCAAGCGAGCTGATCCGAAGACCGTCACCTTGTGATGCTGGCGGTACGGAGTGAACACCTTGAAGGCGTAACGCAATTCTTTGAAGACCCGCGCCAAAATTTTGATGTCGCCGATCGCTGCGTTGTCGCGTCCCAACTTGTCCGCAGTCGCTTTGATCTCGTCGATCAATGATTGCTGTGTGATCGGTGTTCGAGCATTCTGGCGAGTATCAATCGGCGTTCCATCCGCAAACTCGGACAGAGTTTCCTCCGACATCCGAGCCGAAAGGTCTTGTGGCGAATTGTCGGCCATTGGTTGATCCTTCAACGTCAGACGTCGGCTGAATTACCCAGCGAGTGCGGTGAGTGCTTCCTCACGAGAATCGTAGATCGCCCACAACGTATCCAGAGACGTGATTCGCAGAAGATCGCGAGCCATCTCGCTGGGGCCGCACAACACTAAATCACCGCCACGGCTTTTGACCAGCTTGTGGCAGCGCAACATGAGGGCCAAAAACACCGAACCAAAAAAAGCCACTTCGTGCAAGTCAAAAATCACCAACGGAACCTGCTGTTCCCTCAAAGGACCAAGAATGATTGCGGCAGCCGGTTCCATCAAATCCCAACGCATCGATTCCACTTTCGCCGCCGGAATCACCACGATGCAGCTTCCCTGCCATTGCAGTTGGAAACACTCTTTGGGGTCGATGACCTCATTGGGATCAAACATCACACTGCCTCACGAAATCAGTTGAACGGAACCTGCGCCGGAAACAGGCGAGGATGTTACGGTCGTTTCAAAGCAACTCGCAAGCGGCATCACTCCGCCTCGCGAATCTCGATCGACACCATTCCCTTGTTGTCGGCTAACTCGGCAGGATGGTCGTTCAGCCGCAGATACAGCGTCCCGTTGTACGCGGCTTCCAATCGGCTGCGGGTGCCCAGCGCGTTGATTTGCAACATCGACTCCGGTTCGCCAGCGGCTGTCTCGGCCGTGCGAATGGCCGCGAGAAGTTGTCCCAGCGGACGGCCATTGTGATAGCGAAAGGTGATGCCGTCCGCCTCGCTGTCCCACGGCTTGGGTTTGTCGGCCAACGTGAATTTTCCCGTTGCGACAAGTTCGTAGTGGTGGCCTGACTCAACCACAATGCCGCTCGATTGCCAGCCACGATCGGCGCGGACTTCCGCGCGATAGGTTTTCTTGCCCGCACGAATGAGGTCTTTCAACGGTTGTCCGTCGCGAAAGTCGATCGCCATCCGTTCGAAATCAAAGCCCTCCCAGGCGTCCGTCGCGAAGAGAATCCATTCGGTCACGATCTCCGCTTCGTCAGAACGAAGCTGTTCCTCGAACTTCTGCCAGGCCTTTGGATCAGTCAGTGAGCGTGCCAGTTTTTGAAAGCGATCGCGCGTTCGCGGGTGCCGATCCAGAAATTGACACGAGCCCCAAGCCCACGGGTACGACTGATTGAAGATCCGAAAGGTCGGCAGTTCCCATTGCATCACGTCGAACAAACTCGGAGCCGGTCTTTTTTTGACCTCCTCTCGAATGAGAAACAGCCGATCGTGCCCGCGAAACTCTTCGCGGTTGTGGGGCATGAGTCGTAACTCACCCAACGTCCCGTCGGCTTTGAGCCGATGAGTTCCGAAGTGCTCGGCCATCCCTTCGAGATACGCCAGCGGGACCGTGAGACGCGGGTTCGCCAGCATGAAAGCGTGCGTCATTTCGTGCAGCATCAGATGCCGACGGTAGTAGTCGGTCGGCTGCTCCATCATCCAGAATTGATAACCGATCTGCCGCCCATGCATCTCGTCACGCAATTCTTCACGCAGCAATCCCGCCTTCTTGAACCTCTCTTGGTCTTTGATGAGATAGCCGTTGACCTGAAAGATCGCGCCGTCAGCGGCGGGAGGGAGCTTGCCGAAGTATTTTTCAAACTCGTCGAACGCTTGATCCATCAACAACGGCAGCTTGGAGACATCGGCCGCGACATCGGTGAAGAGTTTCAAATGCTGCGACTCATGCACCCGAATGCCGAGCGATTGGAATTCCGTGGGATCAACTCGAGGCCGATCATCGGGCACTCGAACCAAAAGTGGATCGCGTTTGGGTAAAGGCTCGTCAGCGATCGTGGGGCTTACGAAGCACAGGCCGATCAGGAACACAATCAGAGACTTCATCCCACCGCCGAAACTAACCCGTAGCACAGGCGGCTCGCCTGTGTTTCTTCCCCAAAGCACAGGCAGGCGAGCCGCCCGCCCTACGTTTGAGCCATTCGGCGAATTGCCGCTCAACTCGTGCCCCGTTACGGTGTCGCCCAACGTCTCTTTCATCCTGAAACCCTCACCCCGCAACTGAGGCCGACGCATCATGTCCGACTTTATCTACTGCTTGAATTCCAGCACGATCCGACCGACGCCCATTCTGGAGAAAATCCGCATCGCGGGCGAAGTAGGCTACGCGGCCATTGAATTGTGGCACGACGATATCGACCTACATCTGTCGAAAGGAGGCCAGTTGACCGACATCCGCAACGCGGTGGACGATCAAGGGCTCACGGTCCCGACGACGATCTACCTGAAAGGTTGGGCCGAACCGGATGCCGCCGTGCGTCAGGTTGAGATCGAAGAATGCAAACGCCGCTTCGAGCAGGCTGCCGTCGTTGGAGCGATTCACGTCATCTCCGGCCCGCCGCCAAGTCATTGCGACCGTGCCTTCGTGGCGAAGTGTTATTACGAGTTGCTCGAACTCGGACTGTCGTTCGGCGTTCGACCCGCGTTTGAATACCTCGGCTTCGTCGATGACATTAACTCGATCGATGCGGCCATTGAGATCATTTCAAAATCACAGCATTCGCAAGCGACGGTGGTGCTCGACCCCTTCCATTGCTTCCGGGGCGGTACCGGATTCGAGTCGATCGCCAAGCTCTCGTCGGAGCAAATTGCGATCTCGCATTTCAACGACACCCCCGCATCACCGTCGCGTCTCGAACAGCACGATCACAGCCGCGTGATGCCCGGCGAGGGCCACTTGGATCTGCGCCGCTACCTCGACCTCTTGCGTGGCACCGGATACCGCCGCTGGCTCTCGCTGGAGTTATTCCGCGAAGACCTGTGGGCCAGCGACCCGCGCGAAGTCGCCAAGCTCGGCCTGGAGAAAATGCGAGCGGTTGCTGAGGAAAAAAAGGGGACAGGTCCATATAACGGGATTAATGGAATCGCGGTACCCCAAATTATTCAAGAAGGAACCATGTATATCACGGAGTCATCAGGATCTTGATTGCGCGACAGCAAAACAGACTGTCGAAACGACTGATGGCGAATTCTCGGCGCAACTTCTTTCATCCCCGAATCATCCGTGAACTCCGTGCGATCCGTGGTGAATAATCCAAGGTAGGGACCGTCGTTGCCGGCTGCCCCTCGCACAGATCCGTATGTGCGGAACTACCGCATACGGCTCTTACCTTGGATGTTGATGACCAAAGCCGCACTTGGATCTGTTCGGCTTCTCGCACACTCGGCAGTCCGCGCGACCTGGAGAGCCCGGCACGGTTTCCGGTCAAGTAGCAACTGCTCGACGTTCTGCCTGGTCAGCCCCCTTCCCTCAATTGACTCCGCCGACAGCGAGCCGCTGTCTTTGTTTGCCAGCTTCTGCGGTACTATGAAGCTGTCTGACTCCCCGAAAACGTGAGTGCCATCGGGCGTCAGCCCGCCGTTCTGTTTTCCCTTAGTCCGGCGGTCTGACGCTGTCCCGCGTCAGACGGGCAGACTCGACGGAACCGGCTTCCGATGCGTCATTCACGATGGCACGTCCCGGCAGTTCAACCTCAAAGAGGCTACCGAGGCCGTTCGTACCATCAACGACTCGCACCTTTCCTTTCAACAGGCTGACCAGCGTGCGGACGATGTAGAGTCCGACGCCGGTCCCTTTTTGACGACGTTCCAATTCATTACCACCGCGATAAAAGATTTTGAAAATACGCTGCCGCAGGTGAGTCGGGACACCTTCTCCGTTATCAAAGATCTGAGTGATGACTCGGCCGCGATCGGTGACTCGCACGCGGACATCGACGTGTGGCTCGGCTGCTCCGTACTTGATCGCGTTGTCCAGCAAGTTGCCGAAGATCATTTCCAGCGGCAGACGTCGAGCTCGAATCACGGCGGGTTCCACTACGAATGAGAAGACCTCTTCGAGCTTTCGCTTGTGATGCCTCCCAGCGGCCTCGGCACAGCGACGGAGCAGCGGTTCGAGTTCGATGTCTTCCGGATCTGATTCATGCCCGATGTCATCCAGCCGCGCCACCTCCAGCAGTTGGTTGATCAGGTGATCCAGCCGCACCAGCTCGGTGTCCATGACCTTGAAGAACTCTTCTTGCTGCCGTGGATCGACATGCCGCATCCGCAGCGTGTCGAGATACAGCCGCAACGAGGCGATCGGCGTCTTCAGCTCGTGAGTCACACTATCGACGAAGTTTGCTTGCCGTTGATTGAGCCGTACTTCCTTGATGGTCAGAGACAAATAGAACGCCGAAACCACCAAGATCAGCGCGAACACGACCGTGCCGATCGTGAGCGCACTCCACTCGTTCAACTGAGCCAGCAAGACGATCCAGCAAACCATCAACACGACATTGAGCACCATCATCAAGACGCTCAAGGTAATCGGCAGATGCAGTGTTCGTCGTTTGCGGTGAGACATTTTAGTTCATCCGTGTCAGGCATGTTGTCGTGACGACAGGCTTTTACGTAGCCATCACGCGGAGAGGCTGTGATTTTATGTGGGATAGGCTTCCAGCCTGTCGTGTTTTTCGGCGAATTCGACAGGCTGGAAGCCTATCCCACGTCATTTCATCACAGCCTCGGAGCGCGACGGCTACGTTGTTGCGGCTTCACCGCGCTAAGTATCCGCAGCCACCAGCCCCTTGCTGATGGCGTAACGCACCAAGCTAGCGATGTCATGTAAATCGAGCTGCCGCATCAACAGGGTCCGGTGAGATTCAATCGTCTTCGCGCTCAAGCCCAAGGTGAGGGCGATCTCTTTGGTGGATTGTCCCTCGGCGATCAACTGCAAAACCTCGCGCTGGCGTGAGGTCAGTTTGTCAAACGAGGTTGTCGTCGAATTTGAGGCTTCCGAATCGCCATTGAGATAACCGGCAATGACGTGTTTGGAAACGGCGGTGCTGAGGTACGTGCCTCCTTGGGCGACGGCGCGTAAAGCTAGTTCCAACTCTTGGGGCGAATCGCTTTTCACCAGATAGCCGGATGCTCCGAAACGCATCGCTCGTAACACGTACTCTTCCGCCGAGTTCATCGACAGCATCAGCACCCGAACCTGCGGAAACTCGTTTCTGACGCGGGCGAGGACTTCGAGCCCATTCAGCCCGGGCATCAAGATGTCGAGCAACACGATCTGTGGGCGAAGCTGCTCAACCAGCCGCATGGTTTCGTGACCATCACAGGCTTCTCCGACAACTTCGATTCCGGCAAAGCCGCTGATCAGCGAACGCAGTCCTGCTCGGATCAAATCATGGTCATCGGATAACAGAAGTCGAATTGTCATGGTTGCGTCGAAACCAATCAGAGCGATCAGCGACCAACTCCGCATCGAAAGTGTCATGTCTCACTGGCGACTAAGCCCTTGCTAACAGCATAACGGACCAAGCTGGCGACATCGTGAATCTTCAGTTGGGACATCATCTGTGTGCGATAGCCCTCGACCGTTTTGGCACTCAGTTCGAGCTTGGTGGCAATTTCCTTCGTCGTGAAACTTTCGGCGACAAGCTGCAAGACTTCTCGTTGTCGCGGGGTCAGAGTGCCCAAGGAATCGCTGGCTTCAGCGGTCTTGTTACGGTTCAGGTAACCGGAAATCACATGCTTGGAAACGGCGGAACTCAGAAACGAATCTCCGGCGGCAACCGCCCGCAGAGCCAGTTCCAATTCTGTGGGTGAATCACTTTTAACGAGGTATCCGTGAGCGCCATTTCGCATCGCCTGCAAGACATACTCTTCCGCCGAGTGCATCGAAAGAATCAGGATGCGCACTTCTGGAAAGTTTTGTCGAACGCGAGTCACCACATCAAGCCCGTTGAGACCCGGCATGAGCACGTCCAGCAGGATGACATCGGGACGCTGCATTTCCACCTGCCGCAACGCTTCATGACCGTCGCTCGCTTCGCCAACAATTTCAAAACCCTCGAAATCTCGGATCAGCCTCTGTAAGCCAGCCCGCATCATTTCGTGGTCATCGGCAAGCAGCACGCGAGTCATGGCCATCGTTTCAATCCCTACGAATAAGAAACGCGAAGGACTTTGGAAACCGAGCGACAGTGTGCCAAACTCGTCAGTGGTTTCCAATGTGGCGGTCAGATTCAGTCTACGGTGATCGGAAATGCGACCGACAAAGATGATCCCCGTGATGGCGAGGATTCGATGCTCAAAACACCCCCCAACAATTCCGCGCGCTCCTGCATTCCCAGAATCCCACAACTTAGCCCTTGAACCGCTCGTTCCCGTGCGGCGGTGATGTCGAAGCCGACACCGTTGTCGTGAATTTCCAAATGCAAGGTCTTGTCGTGAAGGTAAACGTTGACTGAAACGTGATGGGCTTGGGCGTGTCGAATGACGTTGGTGACAGATTCTTGAACAATGCGAAAACAGGCCGTTTCGACATCATTGGGAATCTGCCCCTTGGCGATCTCACATGACAGCTCAACTTCAAATTGAGCTCGCTGAGCCTGTTGATCGAGATACCACCTCAAGGCTGGCTTCAAACCAAGGTCGTCGAGCAATGACGGTCGCAAATTGATCGACAACTCACGCACCTGTTGGATTGCCTGCTGCACGATCAGCACACATTCTTGTACCTGCTCACGCCCCTTCGGAGTCGCTTCTTTGTGCATACTTTGCAGATTCAATGTCACCGCAGTGAGCACTTGTCCGATTTCGTCATGCAGCTCGATGGCCAGCCGCCGCCGCTCTTGTTCCTGAGCGGTGAGCAATCTGCGCGACAACATCTGCAATCGCTCCTGGGCATTGATTCGCTCCGTGATGTCTTGCACGAAGCCCAAAGCACCAATCGTCTCTCCGTGCGAATCTCGCAGCGGCGACCAAACGCCCGACGACCAACCGTTGCGATCCGGTCCCAATTGATACCGGATCGGTTCACTCTCAAGCGTCTCGCCTTGTAATGCTCGAAGATGCACGACATCGACGCCATGAGCTTTCAAGAACGGAAAGAACTCCAACGGTTGATGTCCCAAGACATCCTTTTCCGCGAGCCCAGTCAGCCACTCCATGTAAGGATTCCACACGCGGTAACGCAGGTTCTTGTCATAAACCACGATCCCTTGCGGCGCGCTGGTAATGATTTGCTGGATGAAAGCATGTGACTCCAGCAAATCATCCTTCACTTGCTGGCGCTGCGTGATGTCTAGCGTCACCTTCGCGTAGCCACGCAATTGTCCCGCGTCATCACGTAACACAGTCGTCGTGCTGTAGGCCCAGAACTTCGAGCCATCCTTGCGGATCTGCCAGCCTTCTCCGATGTACCGCCCGTGCTCGGCGACGAACTTAAGCTGGAACTCCGCCGCGCCGACGTCGATCCCTCCTTTGGGGTACAGCACACCGAAGTATTGTCCGCTGGCTTCGCTCCGCGAGTATCCATGCAGTCGTTCCGCGCCCGGATTCCAAGCGTGGATCATCCCTTCCGGCGTCAGCGTGTAAATCGCGTATTCATCAATCGCCGCGAAGAGCGAGCGCAGCTCTTCGTCGCATTCGAGAGGCAGGCCGTTGATGGCAGTCATCGGCGCGGATTCCGTCATCTCAGGTCGCTTTCAAGAGGTGCAAATTAGCGATCGTAATCCCTGACAACATCGAGCCGATGATCCCCAAGAAACCTTGGTCAGTCCCGCACAAAAACAAATTTTGCAGATGTGTCTGACCGCTGCGGATTTTATGGGGCGCTCCGTAGACCGCGCCGCTGAAGTGGCTTGTGAACTTGGTGATCGTTCGCGGCGTGAAGGCGTCTGTATCGATGACATGACTCCGGAAGTCGGGCATGAATCGCAAGGCAGACTCGACGATACGCTGCGTCCAGACCTCCTTTTCGAGGGCATATTGCTCCTGCGGCAACGTCATCCAATAGTCTGGGTTGGCCAGCGCTGTGATCCGCACTCGACCATCGTCGAGCGGCTTGTCGTACTGAAAATTATTCGGCGAGCAGATGATGCCACTTCGCAGATCGATCGGCCCCGACGGTGCGTTATACACAAACCGGTCGCTGTCGTTGTAGAAAATGATTGTCTCGTTGTGCCCCAACTCTGACGGCATGACGTCCAACGAAAAGATGGTTTCCAGAAACGAGATCGCACCGGGCCGGTACGGCTCTATCTCACTCGGAGCGACGTCACACAGCCGCATTGTCTCGGCGGAACCAGCGCTCGATACCACGTGCTTCGCTTCAAGCACGGTGCCGTTTTCGAGTTGCACGCCAGTCACGCGACCGTTGTCCGAAAGGATTCGCTGCACGCCCGACCGCAAGCGAAGCTCACCGCCGAAGCCACGATACTGTTTCACCAGCTTGCGCATGATGAGCCGCACGCCCTCGTGCGGTCGGCCGAAGCCTTCTTGAAAGACCGCTTTGAACATGATCACGAACTGTGTGAAGTCCATGTCGTGAGCCGTTGGGCTGCCGTAAAACATCAGCGGGCAGAACAACATATCGACCAACAGCGGGTCCGTGATCTCTGAGCTGACCACTTCGCGTGCCGATGACTCACGTGCCGCGAGATTCAATTCGTCGTGCTCGTTGATGCGTCGCACGAGCCGCTGAAAACCATCGATCTGAGCCGGGAAGTTATCGGCGATCTGTTGTTCGAGAACGTCGAACTCGTTGGTGAATCGCAGCGTCACACCAGGGAACGCGACTGCTGATCCGCACTGTGGCGTGAGATCGAAGTCTTCCCAGCGGAGCCGCAGTTGTCGGAGCAGTTTGCTCAACGGCCCGGTCTTTGTCCCCGGCTTGGCGTAGTTCGTGACCGCGTGCAGGCCAACGTCATGATCGCGTTTACGCAGGCGATAAAATGAATTCAGCCCGCCGATCGTCGTGTGTTTTTCGACGATACAAACGGGCCGCTCGTAATACGCCAACCGAATCCCCGCCGCGAGTCCCGACAATCCCGCTCCGATGATGATAGTGTCGTACATCGCAACTCATCATCAGCGGCGAAGCCGCAACCAATTTGGCGAGCCGGGCGGCGTTAGCCCTCGGACAATGCGGGATTTTCGTCCGGGGGCTAACGCCGTCCGGCTCACCTAAACACTACACAGTCGCGGTTTGCAAACGTGGGAGCAAATAGCTGACGGTGCTGGCCATCGTGTTGAGGAATGTATAATCCTCTTCCGGAATTTGGACGCGATAACGTTTGCGGATTTCCATGACGATGTCGAGGAAGTCCATGCTGTCGAGTTCCATCTGTTCGCGGAACGGAACCTCGTCCTTTAGATTCGTCAGATCATTGTCTGGGGCGATCCGAACCAAGATATTCAGGATGACTTGTCGAATCTGATCCGCACTCATTCCGCTGACTCCAACACGTCAAAAAAGTCTCAAGCACCCGAAAAACGCTTCACGATCACCACCGAATTGATCCCCAACATGCCGAACGAGTTGTTGAGGATGTACTCCACTCGCTCCATTTTTCGCGGTTGATTCGCCACCAACTGCGGCATGTCACATCGGGGATCCGGCCGGTCGAGGTTGATTGTAGCGTGGGCCAAATGATCGTCAAACGCGGGGACATTCCCTAATAACTCCAACGCGCCGGCGGCTCCCATCGCATGACCAATGAAGCTTTTGGTGTTGTTGATCGCGACATTCGGGCAATTGCCGAAGACCTCACGCAATGCGAGCGACTCTTCAATATCTCCCTGTTCCGTCGCGGTCGCGTGGCTGCTAACGATGTCGATTTGATCGGCACCGATTCCCGCGCGAGACAACGCCAGCCGCATGCACTGCGCCTGACGAGTCGGATCGGGCAGGACGAAGTCGGTGGCATCCGAATTCATCGCGTAACCGACGATCTCACCGTAAATTGTCGCGCCGCGAGCCAGGGCGCTCGGCAGGCGTTCGAGCGTCACCAGTCCGCCACCTTCGGCAACCACGATCCCATTTCGATCGAGATCAAACGGCCGACTGGCTTTCTCCGGAACGGCATTGGACGCGAGTGCTCCCTGACTTTTGAAGCTCGCGAAAATGCCAAACGTGTGAATGCTTTCCGACACGCCGCCGCAAATCGCCAGATCGACTTCTCCCAATCGCAGC
>JANNDA010000671.1:0-1980 GCA_031387195.1 Planctomyces sp.
CGCGCAGCGTCGGCATGTCGGCCATGACCATCGTGCTGGGGATCGACGCATCGAGATCGGTGCGTTGCTTGTTCAACGCCTCGACCTTCGCATGGAGCGGGTCAAACGTCGGACGTGTCTTCACGTAGACGCTCGCCAGAAAGTAATCGCGGATTTGTTTCTGCTGATCGTCGTTCCGTTTGTCAGTTTCCAGCTTGATCGCATCACGGATCGGCTGCGGCACTTTCGATTGAGCTTGAGCTTTCTCGAACGCTTCCCAGGCCAGCAGCGACTCGAAGCCCTGATTGTCTTGCGGCGTGCGGGTGACGCTCCCCGCTTTGTCCCAATAGACCGTGCCATCGAACTGCGTGAACGCCACGCCGTTGAGCACCTTACCGGCCGGCAGGCCAACGTGAGCCGCATCGACGTCCAAGCGCACCCACTCGCCGAACTTTGGCAGATCGCCGAGCCGCCGATGTCCCGGCACGTCGCCGGCACCAAACGCGATCGTGTCCTCACCCCAAAACGCTCGATGCTCCCAGCCTCCGTCGTTCCATTGCAGCATCACCGTCTTCGGTGGATTGGCCGGATCGAGATAGCAGTACGCGAAGAGCTTGTCTCCTTCGCCGATCTTCAACCCGGGAGCCGCTCCGGTGAAGAAATGCTGAGTCATTCCGTTACCGGTTCGCTTCGTCGCCTTTTCGCCAGAGAGGACCGGCTGCGGCTTCGTGACGAACTCCCACGGCGAGTTCCCTTCCTGTTTCGCACCCGACGGCGTCGCATCTTCCACCCAGACGAACTCCATCGGATCGGTCGCAGACTTCCCTTCGACGGCGACCGGTTCGGTGTATTCGACCTTCGCCACTTCGTCAGCGATCTGTTTCCGAGTCGCGGCGAGCTGCTCGTCGATCGACTTGAACTGCGCGTCGTTCTCCGCTGTCGGCAGCTTGATGTTCGGTGGCGGCAGCAACGCGTTGCCATCCATCGCCGCATCGGCCGTCGAGCCGTAGAAGGAATACAACTGATAGAACTCCTTCTGCGTGATCGGGTCGAACTTGTGGTCGTGACACACCGCACAACCTACCGTCAATCCAAGCCACACCGTGCCGATCGCCTCTGTCCGATCGACGGCGTATCGCACGCGGACTTCATCGTCGATCGAGCCTCCTTCGCTCGTCGTCACATTGCAGCGATTGAAGCCCGACGCGATCCGTTGATCGAGCGTCGCATTCGGCAGCAAGTCGCCCGCGAGTTGTTCGATCGTGAATTGATCGAACGGCAGATTGCGATTGAACGCGCCGATCACCCAATCGCGATAAGGCCACAGCGACCGTTCGTTATCTAGATGTAGGCCGTGCGAGTCGCCGTACCGCGCCGCATCGAGCCAATAGCGCGCGAGATGCTCGCCGTGACGCGGAGATTGCAGCAGTCGCTCGGCCAACTTGTCGTACGCTTCCGGTGATTGATCGGCCAAGAAGGCATCGATCTCCGCGAGCGTCGGAGGCAAGCCGGTCAGATCAAAAGTCAGTCGCCGAATCAGCGTCAGCTTGTCCGCCGGAGCGGTCGGTTTCAGCCCCGCCTTGTCCAACTTAGCGAGCACGAATCGGTCGATCGGATTTTTGGCCCATGTCTCGTTGGAAACCTTCGGTAACTCAGGCCGAACTGGTGCGACGAATGACCAATGCGGTTTGTATTCGGCCCCCTCTTCGATCCACCGTTTGAGCGTCTCGACCTGTTCCGCCGAGACTTTCTTTCCGCTTGCGGGCGGCGGCATTTTGAGGTCCGCATTCTCCGTCGTCAGTCGAGCGATGATCTCACTCTCCGACCATTTCTCTGCGACGATTCCGGTCTTTCCCGACTCCAACTTCACGACGGCCCCGTCTCGCTGATCGAGTCGCAACCCAGCCTGTCGTTGCTTCTCATCCGGTCCGTGACACTTGAAGCAGTTGTTGGACAGAATTGATCGCACATCACGACCAAATTCGAGCTTTTCCGCTGGCT
>JANNDA010000532.1:0-10120 GCA_031387195.1 Planctomyces sp.
GCCGACTCGGCAGCGTCGCGAACCATCGCCTCGGCGGGCAGGTTTTTGTCATACACGAACGCTTGCCGATTTCGCTCGGTGACCAGGACGCCACGCTCAATCGTGTTGATCCCGGCCAGAGACGGCTGATCGACGGTGCCGTGCATCGCGGTGTCATCCATCGTGGCGATATCGACCTGCAACTGGTCCAGAGGAAAGTTTGAGTTCTTTTGGATCGCGCGGGCCAAGCCTTCGCACTGCTCGAACAGCGTCGTTTGCAGCGGGTACTTGTCCTTGATCGAAATCCGTGATGACGACAACCAAAAGTTCGTTTTCGGAATCGTCACGATGGTGGTCACGCCGTGCATGTCGGCGTCCGGAACTCCGGGGCAGTAATACAGCGGCGTCATTCCCTGCAACAAAGCCTGAATCGTCTGCCGACAGAATTCGGCCAAGCGACCGATGTCCGCGGATGTCAGCGGCAGCGGCGATGTCTCTTCATCAGCCAGTTGCATCACCGACGACATCGGGCCGTGAATCATGTCTCCTTCAAACCGGAACAAAGTCGTCTCGTCCGACTTCCACGCAGTCGGTGGCAAGCCCGCTTTGACGCAGACCTGATTGAGAAACTCCTCGCTGGCCCAGCCGTTGTCGGTGGCGACGCCCGGCAACAACAGACCACGCTTGTCACCGGCGATGATCTGCAATCCGTGCTTGCCGATCGTTATGGCGTTGATGCGGTCGAGACCGCGTTCGGTCACTTGCTCCGGTGCAAAGAGCAGCCAGATATCAATATCGAGATGCGGCAGCTCGCTGGGTGAGATCTTCGGGAATCGCGGATCGTTCGTCGCCGTGCGATTGGCGGCTTCCTTCAAGCATTGACCTAACTTCATGGCCTGACCGAACGAGCCGCAGCAGGAACGCAATCGGTCTTGCCGCTTCAACGTGACGAATGTGCCGGCGACGACTCGCAGCGGCAGCCCGGTGCGATCGAAGACCGACGTCTGCGGCGAACGTCCCAGCGTTGCCGCTTTGACGAGTTCGGCTGCCGTACTCAACAGCAGATGACGTTGTTCCGGCATGAGGTTCGGAGCGGTGGTCGGGATTTGCATGAGCTTCGATCCTGTCGTTGCGGGTTGCGGTCGCTGAAGTCGTGAGACTTCAGGCCGAAGTCTCACGACTTCGGCTACGGGTAAAAGAACACCTGCCGTTTGCCTCTCTCCGGACAGCGGTCGTTCGGGGAGCGACAGCGGGGTTTCGTGGTCGGCGATATGAAACTTCCGCATATCAACCGGCTGCCGTTTGCGACCCCAGGTGCCGGGGCGGTCGGCAAAGACTCCGGCGATGTGCGTTCCGCAGTGCTGGCACTTGTCCCCGTTCAGCGCATACACGCCGAGTTCGTACCAGTTCCGTTGAATCAAGACGTTGCGACAACTCGGACAGTACGTGCTTTGCCGCGCGACGTCATCGACGTTGCCGACGTAGACATATTTCAAACCCGCTTTGAGCGCAATCTCGTGAGCGGCAATCAGCGTCTCGTGTGGCGTGTTCGGTCGGTCGAGCATCCGGAAATCGGGATGAAACGCGGTGAAGTGGACCGGCACGTCATCACCGATCGCCTCCAGAATCCAATCGCTCATCTGCTGGAACTCATCCAGCCCATCGTTCGCTTGCGGGATGACGAGGTTCGTGATTTCAAACCAGACGTCAGTCTCGTGTTTGAGCCACTTGAGCGTGTCCAGCACCGGCTGCAAGTGCGACAGCGTCATCCGGTAATAGAACTCTTCGGTGAACGCCTTGAGATCGACGTTCGCGGCATCCATGAATTCGTAAAACGGCCCGCGCGCTTCCTGCGTGATGTAGCCCGCCGTCACCGCGACCGATTTGATCCCCAGCGCGCGACAGGCTTTGGCCGTGTCGATGGCGTACTCGGCCCAGATGACCGGGTCGTTGTAGGTGTAGGCCACGCTGTGACAACCCATCTCCTTGGCCGCGAGCGCGATCTCTTCGGGCAACGCTCGCTGACTGAGTCGCTCGGTTTCTCGCGACTTCGAGATATCCCAGTTCTGACAAAACTTGCAGCCCAAGTTGCAGCCCGCCGTGCCGAAGCTCAGCACGCTCGTCCCCGGCAGAAAATGATTCAGCGGCTTCTTCTCAATGGGATCAATGCAGAAGCCAGTGCTGCGGCCATACGTCGTCAGCCGCATCTCACCACCGAGGTTTTGCCTCACGAAGCAGAAGCCGCGGTCGCCCTCTTTCATTACGCACTGTCGAGGACACAGATCGCACGCGACTCGATCACCCTCACGGTGCCACCAGCCGCCGGGCACGATGCCATCCGCGTGCAACGCCGCCATGTTGCCGAGCGAGGCGAGGTGCGCAGCTTCCTCCTGAGCAATGTCAGGCTTGGACAAAATAGGGAGAGACGTCGTCATTCCTCGCTCCTTGAGTTCGCGGCGATCCGTCAGCAATTGTCGTGCGTTCGCACCGCAACAGAATAGCCGAACGTCTCACACCCAGCAGCGCGGCAAAGTAACCCGAAGCGTTAGCGAGGGCGGGCGATTCAGAAGACTCTGAATTCATTATTTTGTGGAGCGCCCGCCCTCGCTAACGCTTCGGGTTACTTATGTGAGTACCTACTGAAATATCTTCGCAGAAAACCATCGCCTTCAGCGATGACGCTGGAGGGAATGAGCACGGCAATGCCAACAAAAAAACAACCAGTGCCGCCGTCAGATCGCGTGACAGAGTGGCTGACGAAAGAACCTTCGTCTGAGTCATCTTTGGTTTTCAGCCGCCAATGCGATACCAAAAAAAACTCCCACCAATCTTGCGACCGGTGGGAGCGAAGATGTGTCGTGGGGGGGGATCAATACATGCCGGCTATGAGAAACCCTTCACAACACACGGGGGCGATTCTAAGTCGGCAAACTGGAGCGTCAATCTGCCTGTTTGGACAAGCCCCGAACTGCACCAACCCGCGACGTCCCCCCGCCAAAATGACCAATGATCAATTTCAAGTCATCTCCTCTACTTCCCCTTCGGTCCAGAAACTACCCCGCTCGCGTTGTCGCATCACGAATGGCAATCTCTCGATTCAAACATCGCGTCGACCGCCACTTTTGATTCACCCTCTTCGACCGCCTTCGCCGCCCGCAGATGTTTCTGTAAAACTTCGTTCATCGACGTCTTTACGCCGGGTAAGTGAGTCACCAGTTGCTCGAATGCGTCGCGAGAAATGCTGATCAAGTCGAGCGGCGTCTTCGCTCGCAGGGTCGCGCTGCGCGGGATATCGGAGATCAACGCCATCTCGCCGAACACCTCGCCCTGTTTGATCGTCGCCACAATTGCCTCGTTCAGCACAACATCGGCCTCACCTTTCACGACGACATACACCTTGTCGCCGTAGTCACCTTGGTCAAAGACCGGCTCGCCCGTGTGAAAGTGTTCGCGAGTGACCGACTCCGGATGAAAGATGCGGACCTCGGTGATGTCGCGCGGCAGGAATTCGTCCAAAAACCAATCGGCGAAGATCCGCAACTTGCGGTCGAAGCCTGGGAACTTGATCAAGTAGATCGCACGCCAGAACAGCCAGGCGATGAAACCACGCAGCTTGATCCCCATTACATCGGCCACGGCCGAGTAATGTCCCAGTGAGGCCAGCTTGCCCAGTCCCGTGAAGCTGAACCGCTTCATTGGTGTGCCGCGCATCGACGCCAGAATGTTGTCGGCACACGTTTTTGCTTGTCGCAAAGCGTGCTGAGCCGTCGGCGGAGACATGATGCCGTCTGGCTGAGGCACCGCGGCACAGTCACCGAGCATCCAGATGTTGGATTGCCCCGGCACGTTCATTTCGGGCCGCACGATGACGCGCCCCCCCTTGTCCTTCTCAAATGGCAATTGTTCGACCAACCGATGCGGCGCGGCGGGAACCGTCGCCACGACAATGCGGGCCGAGACAACCTCTTCTTCGTCTGAGCCTTTCTTTTGAATTACCGCGCCATTGGAAGTCACAGCCTTCAACCGCGTATTCAACCGAATGTCGATGCCCCGTTTCATCAGAATCTTCTGCGCATAGATCGCGAGGCTTTCGCCGAGTTCCGGCAGAATGCGATCTGCGCTTTGCAGCAACATGACTCGCAGTTCGCTCATCTTCAGCGTGCGATAGGCCGGAAGCGCGCTGCGCAGAAAGTCGTGCAGCTCGGCTATGCACTCCACGCCCGAAAAGCCGCCGCCGCCGACAATGAACGTCAACAGCCGTTGCCGCTCCACCGGGTTGGTTTCGTTGTCAGCCTCTTCGAGCACTTGCACGATCGCGTTTCGCAAACGCAGCGCATCGCCGAGGTATTTGAACGGGATCGCGTGCTCGCGCATGCCGGGGACGAGGTCGTAGTTCAATCGCGAGCCCAGCGCGACCACCAGATGATCGAACGGCAGTTCTTTGGTCTTCGGCTGAAACTCCGGACCGAGCGTGACCACCTTCCGCACGAGGTCGATCTTCTGAATTTCGCGCGTGTGCAGATTCGTCCGTTTGGCCAGCCGACGGATCGGCGTGATGACGTGCATCATCTCGATCGTGCCGGAGATCACTTCGGGCAGGAACGGTTGAAACACCATGTAGTTTTCTAAGCTGACCAGCGAGATGTCGTACTTCTGTCGCTCGCAGCCGAACATCCCCTGTTCCAAATACATGGCCGTGTAAACGCCAGCAAAGCCTCCACCCAGAATGAGGATTCGTTGCTTGTCACTGCTCATGAGATGCGTCCGCTGAGATGAATTGCGTCACGGAGAGTCTGTGAAGATTTACGTAGGATAAGCTTCCAGCTTGTCGGAATTGCTTTTGACGATGACAAGCTGGAAGCTTATCCCACGAAAAGTTCACAGCCTCGGAGTCGCCAACGCGAAGCCACTGTCAAACTGAGGCCACGGAATGTCAAGCACGAGCCGCTCGTAGTGTAGGCGGCTCGCCTGCACGCCGTCGCATCCGGTAACGCGACTCAGGCGGGCCGCCTGAGCTACGGGTTAGGCTCTGCCAATATCCCGGCACTTGCTTGGCACACAGCCCTGCCGTTCGCAGAATGCTCCGAATCATTTTCTGCTACTGCTCTCCGGGGAGTTCACCGTGAAGTTGTTCGCAATCTGCCTGACGTTCATCGCCTTTGGAATCGTGATAGAGACGTGTGCCGCTCAAGATCACGTGCTGCATTCGTTCGAGCGGCAGCAACTGACTGACGTGTATTTCTCCGAAGGTGCGAACTTCGGCGACATCAATCGCGATGGAAAGCTCGACGCGATTCATGGGCCGTACTGGTGGCAAGGTCCGGAGTTCAAAGTCCGACGCGAGATCTTCGCGCCGAAGCCGCAGAACCGTGACGGGTACTCGACGAACTTTTTCACGTGGGTCTACGACTTCACTGGCGATGGCTGGAACGACCTCGTCAGCGTCGGTCTCCCCGGTTCGGCGGCGGTTCTTTACGTGAACCCCGGCGAAGAGAAAGTGCTTGAGGCGGCGAACCACTGGCAGACGCACAAGGTCTTCGACGGCGTCGGCAATGAGTCACCGCAGTTTGCGAACCTCGTCGGCGATGCTCAGCCGGAGTTGGTTTGTAATCACGGCGGCAAGTTCGGCTACGCCACGTTTGACGTGAAGAAGCCGACCGAGCCGTGGACATGGCATCCGATCTCTGAGGCCGTCGGTGAGTATCCGTTCGGGCACGGCCTGGGAGTCGGTGACGTCAACGGCGACGGTCGGCAGGACGTGATTTGGAAGGGCGGCTGGTACGAGCAGCCTCGTAGTGCGGGCTTCCAGCCTGCAACTCCCAACGAAAAAAACACGAACAGCGGTCAGAAAAAAGGAGAGGGTGGCAAGCTGGAAGCTCGCACCACGGAAGAATGGACCTCGCACAAATACCAATTCGCCGGGCCGGGCGGAGCGGACATGTTCGCTTACGACGTGGATGGCGATGGCGATAACGATGTCATCACCAGCTTGGCCGCTCACACGTTTGGCTTGGCGTGGTTCGAGCAAGTGAAAGACGGGGATGCGATCACCTTCAAAAAGCACCTCATCATGGGGGACAAGCCGGAAGACAATCCTTACGGCGTCCTCTTCACCGAACCGCACGCCGTCGAACTGCACGACATGGACGGCGACGGGCTGAAAGACATCGTCACCGGCAAGACGTATTGGTCGCATCACCGTGGTAGCCCGATGTGGGACGCCGGCGCGGTCGTGTACTGGTTCAAGCTGCAACGCAACAAAGGCGAGCCGGGAGCGTCAGTGACCGGACCAACGATCGACTGGATTCCGTACCTCGCCGATGGCGAGTCCGGCATCGGCCGACAACTCAACATCGCTGATGTCGATGGCGACAAGCTGCCAGACATCATCGCCGGCGGCATGGTCGGCGCGCATGTCTTGCGACATCAAGCGAAGAAGGTCAGCAAAGAAGAATGGCTCGAAGCCCAGCCGCAAAAGAAAGTCCCGGTCGCGATGGCCGATGGCTTGTCGCCTCAAGAGGCGGCCAAGCGAATGATCGTGCCGCCGGGCTTCAAAGCGTCGCTCGTCGCGGGCGAGCCGCTCGTGCATCAGCCGGTCGCATTCACGTTCGATTCGCGCGGGCGGATTTGGGTCGCGGAAGCCTACACCTATCCGAATCGCGCACCTGACGGAAAAGGGCAAGACAAGATCGTGATCCTCGAAGACAAGGACGGCGACGGATATCACGAAACTCGCAAGGTGTTCATCGAAGGACTGAATCTCGTCAGCGGCTTAGAAGTCGGCTTCGGCGGCGTGTGGGTCGGAGCCGCTCCGTATTTGATGTTCATCCCGGATCGCGATGGCGACGACGTGCCGGATGAAGTCGATTTACGTAGCCATCACGCTCCGCGTGATGAGCCGAACGACAAAAAGATTCCCCATGCAAAATCGACGTCAGCCGAATCATCGACGTCCAACGACGATCGGCTCGTCACGCGGAGCGTGACGGCTACGTTGCAATTCCCCAAAGACGTCCCCGCCGGCGCAACAGTCCTCCTCGACGGCTTTGGCTGGCAGGACACGCACGAGACGCTTAACGCGTTCATCTGGGGGCCGGATGGTTGGCTCTACGGTTGTCACGGAGTCTTCACGCACTCGAAGGTCGGCAAGCCCGGAACGCCGGATAATCAACGGCAAGGCTTGAACGCGGGCGTGTGGCGCTACCACCCGACGAAGCACATCTTTGAAGTCTTCGCTCACGGCAGCAGCAATCCGTGGGGCGTCGATTTCAACGAGCACGGTCACGCCTTCATCACCGCCTGCGTCATTCCGCACCTGTACCACATCATTCAAGGCGGAAAGTATCAGCGGCAGGGAGGACAACACTTCGAGCAATACTTCTTTGAAGACATCAAGACGATCGCCGATCACGCGCACTACATCGGCAATCTGCGAGACCACGCTTGGTGGGGCCACGAACCGCACGCTCCGACCGACACGCTGGCGGCCGGCGGCGGGCACGCTCACGCCGGAGCGATGATTTATCTCGGCGACAACTTTCCGCCGCAGTACCGCAACACGCTTTTCATGAGCAACATCCACGGCAACCGCGTGAACCAAGATCTGCTCGTCCGCAAAGGCTCCGGCTACGTCGGCAAGCACGGCAAGGATTTGCTGATCGCCAACGACCGCTGGTTCCGAGGCATCAACCTGAAGACCGGCCCCGACGGCAGCGTCTACGTCATCGACTGGTACGACAAGAACGCCTGCCACCGCACGAACTCCGAGATTTGGGACCGCACGAACGGGCGGATCTACAACGTGCGGTATGTGGGGGTTGAGGGACGAGCGGCGAGCGGCGAGGCGAAGCCAACGGACCTGACAAAGTTGAGTAACAAAGAACTCATCGACCTCGTGTATCACCCCAACGAGTGGCAATCGCGAATGGCGCGACGCCTCCTTCAAGAGCGTGCCATCGGCCTGAGGAGCAACGAACTTGCTGATCTCGTGAAGTTGCTACGATCCGCTGATCCGAATGTCTCGCCGCGCGACACACTGCGAAGTCTTTGGACCGCACACGTCATGATCGCGAGCAGCGGCCACCCATACTCGTCGACCGAATTCGGACTTGGTTACGCCCTCTATCATCCCGATGAAAATACTCGGGCGTGGGCAATTCAGCTCGCTTTCGAGGCACATGACCGCAGGGGGGGGCCGTTCATTCTCCTCACGGCTGGCCACGAATTGATCGACGCACTCGCACAAGTCGCGAGTAGCGACAAGTCCCCGCTGGTTCGCTTATCGCTTGCGAGTGCGTTGCAACGAATGCCGCCCGACATCCGGTGGCCAATTGCCGCCGCGTTGCTCAGTCACGCCGAAGACGCCGACGATCACAACTTGCCGCTGATGTATTGGTACGGCATCGAACCGCTCGTGGCCGCTGATCCAGAGCGAGCGTTGAAGTTGGCGGACAAGTCGAAAATTCCGAAGGTCGCGAACTTCATCATTCGCCGAGCCGCGTCGGATGAAAAGTCGTTGGATGGCGTTTTCAAGTTACTGACGACCGCCCACGACGACGGACAGCAGTTGATACTCAACGAAGTTCTCACGGCGTTTGAAGGGCGAGTCAACATCGCCGCGCCGGAGTCGTGGAAGTCGGCGTATGACGTGCTCGCGAAGAGCGACGAAGTGGCGATTCGAGACAAAGCGGACCAGATCGCCGTGATCTTCGGCGATCAGCGCGTGTTGCCGAAGATGCGGGAGTTGCTCGTCAACGACAAAGCCCCGCTGGAGAAGCGGCAGCAGGCGTTGGACATTTTGCTGCGCGGTCGAGACAAGGACGCGGTCGCCTCGTTTCAGGCGGTCGTCAGCGACGCAGCCCTGCGTGGCGCGGCGTTGCGAGCGCTCTCTGGTTTTGACGACGCGAAGACGCCGAGCGTTGTGTTGGCTCAGTACGGCAAGCTGACTGAGGCCGAGAAACGCGATGCAATCAACACGCTCTGCTCGCGACCGGGTTACGCGGCGACACTGCTCGACGCGATCGAGAAGAACGCGGTGCCGCGCACCGATCTTCATGCCTACAACGTGCAAGCGCTGCTGCGGTTCAATGACGAGAAGTTGCAGGCACGCATTAAGTCGGTGTGGGGCGACTTCCGTTCGACCGCGAAGGACAAGCTCGAACTGATCGCGAAGCACAAAACGACGCTCACGCCCGCGCGGTTGAAGACGGCTGACCTCAGCAACGGGCGGCGTCTATATGCGAAGACGTGTCAGTCGTGTCACACGCTGTTCGGCGAGGGACAGAAGATCGGCCCAGACATCACCGGCTCGAACCGAGCGAACCTCGATTACATCCTGGAAAACCTGCTCGACCCGTCGGCGATCGTCGGCAAGGACTATCGCTCGACAATCATCGAGACCAAAGACGGCCGCGCCGTCAGCGGGCTGCTGATGAAAGAGACCGATTCCGCCGTGACGCTGCGGACAATCAACGACACAATCGTGATCGCGAAGGCCGACATCGAGGAACGCAAACTCTCCGAACTGTCGATCATGCCGGAAGGGCAACTCAACACGCTCGCTCCCGATGAGGTGCGAGATTTGATCGCCTACCTCGGCAGTCCGACTCAAATCGTGTTGCGCGGCCCGAAGGCTCCGATTGACGCGAAGACTCACCAGGTTCCCAACGCGCTGGAAGGTGAGTCGCTCAAGATTCTGAAGACGACGGCCGGCAACACCGTCGGTCAGAGCATGGGTAGTTTTGCTGCCGACAAATGGAGCGGCAACAGCCAACTCTGGTGGACTGGTGCGAAGCCGGGGGCTCGCTTGGAACTGGAACTCCCCGTCGCAGCAGAAGGGACGTTCGCGATCGAGTGCGTACTGACGAAAGCTCGCGATTACGGCATCGTTCAAGTCTGGATCGACGGCGAACGACTCGGCGGACAGATCGACTGTTTCAACGTGCCCGATGTGGTCACGACGGGAGTCAACACGTTTGAACCACGTTTGCTGACCAAGGGAAATCACGTGATCGCCTTCGAGATCGTCGGCAAACATCCGGACGCGGCACCAGGGTTCATGGTCGGTGTCGATTACGTGCGGCTGACGTCGCCTGCTGCGGCAGGGCTCAAGTAGAAGTAACCCGAAGCGTCAGCGAGGGCG
>JANNDA010000723.1:0-2942 GCA_031387195.1 Planctomyces sp.
TTCCTCGAACGCATCCTCACCGTCTCGGAAACCTGCCGCCTCCAAAACCGTTCGATCTACGACTACCTCGTCACCGCCGTTCAAGCTCATTTCAAACAACAGCCGATTCCGTCACTGCTGCCGGGCTCGTGAACGATTACCGTGACCGGGAAAGCGAGTGGTGACAAGAGCCGTTGTTGGATCATAGCCATGACGAAGTTGACGGGATCACTTCCTAAGTATCTGGTTGCCGATGCGGATGGATTCATCCGGATTTCGGGGCACCGAATCGGCCACCATCACGTCGTGGCGTTGTTCAACGAAGGCGAGTCGGTGTGGGAGGAGTTCCCGACGCTGCCGCTGGCCACGATCTACAAAGTCATCGCGTTTCACTTGGAAAACCAGACCGCCAGCAACGAGTACGTCGAACAGTGTCACGAGGAGGTGCGACAGCGGGGATCAGGCGAGTGACCAACTCTCTTTAACGAGTCTGTTTATCCGTGAAACACGCCAGGATCGACTTTGAAGTGTTTTGCCAACCGGCGGATGTGGTCTCGCGTTAATTGGCGTTTGCCGTGCAGCACGTTGGACAACGTCGAGTTCGCGATGCCCGTGGTGGCAGCAACATGCAACTGCGTCTGACCTCGATCGGTCAGCAAACTTTCGAGCATTGCCGCGTCCGAGTGGTGATGAGCGTCAGAAAGCCTCGACGGAAAACGGCTGACAAAGCGTTGTCGATTCGACAACGCTGCTCGGCAGGATCGGTTATGGAAATGAATGGCGGTGCAAGATAGCCTGTCCTGCGAACTGACGACGCATTGGTCGCGAACCCTGAATCGAAACCGAGCTGAGAAATGACCGCGTTCACCGAATCGCTTCCTGATCTTCTTGTTGCCGATGCGGTTGGCTTCATCCGCATATTGGGGCACCGAATCGGATATCACCACCTCGTGGCGTTGTTCAACGAAGGCTACTCGGCCGAATCGCTGTGGGAGGAGTTCCCGACGCTGCCGCTGGCCACGATCTACAAAGTCATCGCGTTCCACTTGGAACACCAGGCCGCCAGCAACGAGTACGTCGAACAGTGTCACGAGGAAGTGCGACAACAGGCCGCAACAGTTCCCGCGACGCCGGACTTGGCAGAACTACGACGTCGGCTCGCGGCAAAACAATCCGTGGGAGCGCCTTGAACGATGTCGCTCCGATTCGTTCTCGACGAGCACTTGCGCGGCCCGGCGTGGTCCGCCGTTCGCCGTCACAACGCGACGACCGAATCTCCGTTGGACGTTGTGCGTGTAGGCGATTCCGATTGTGTTCCGCTGGGGACAGACGACCCAGCCATTCTTCTGTGGGCCGAACAAGAGGAACGCATTCTGGTGACGCGAGACCAATCCACGATGAAGTCTCATTTGGAGCAACATCTCGCGGCCGGCCACGCATCACCGGGAATCTTTATGATTCGGCCACATGGCCAGCTTTCCGCTGTGATCGACTTTCTGGAGCTGGCCGACCAACTGAGTGACCCCCACGAGTGGCAAAACGCCGTCACTTACATCGGCTGACCGATCGTGGTCCGGTGTTCTCCATCTGCGAGACTTCATCATGCAAAAGCAGCTTGGCACCATAGCCGCCGTGATCGTTTTGCTCGCTCTGGCGATCTTTGTGATCCAAAACGAAGGCAAGAAGACGCGGGAATCCATCGAGGACGCCGGTAAAGAGATCGCCAAAGAAGTTCGTGGCGGGATCGTTGATGGCGTGGAACGCACGATCGACAAGGCGGCGGAGGTTCCGGGGAAGGTGCTCCGCGACGCGAAGGATGTGTTGCTGCCGAAGTCATCGGGAGTCGGCCAGGACAGCGAATCGAAATCTCCGGCAAGCACCCGCCGTGATGACTCTTCTCACACCGCGAAAGCCGACGACCAAAAGACGACAGAGCCGAAACCAAACGCCACGGCTGCAGACTCTCGGCCAGATAAAACCACTGCTTCCAAGCCGAGCAAAGAGACATCGCCGTCAACAACGCCGGATCAGCCGAAGCCAACCCCAGCGAAATCGCAGCCGACAGACACTCCCAAGACGGCTGCCAAAAACAAGCCAACTCCATCGGCCGGCCTGAATCCCGAACAACTGCTCCGCGATACCATCAAGTTGGGCCAAGGTCTGACCAAGACCGCTGACGACGTTGGCCAAGAGACATTGGGCTTGTCGCTCGCGGAGGAAATCCGAATCGGCAAGGACGTTAATCGGCAGATCATCCGACAGCACAAAGTCGCCAACTCACCGACCGCAATCAAACGGCTCCGCGAACTTGCGAAGCCGTTGCTCGCGCAGGTGAAGCGGGAAGGAATCAACTACACCTTCACCGTCTTGGCTTCACCAGAGATCAACGCCTTCTCGCACTTGGGCGGCTACGTTTACGTCAATCAAGGACTTCTCAATTTCGCCAAGAGTGACGCCGAAGTTCAGTTCGTCATCGCCCACGAGATTGCTCACGTCGAACTCGGCCACTGCCGTCGCGGCTTGGCCTACACCGTCCGAGCGGGCGAACTGTCAGGAGGTCAAGGGGCCGATTTGGTTCAACAGGCATACCACCTGATTTCGCTCGGCTACTCCGAAGAACAAGAATTCGACTCCGACGAATGGGCCTTCCGCCACATGCTCAAGATCGGCCGAACTCAAGACGAAGCACTCGCCATGCCCCGCCACTTCGCCCAGCACTTCGCCGACAAAACCGAACGCCGACAAACGCCCGACGAGAATCGTCCCGCCGCCGTGATCCCCGACGAAATCGAAAAGCATTTGAGGTCGCATCCACTGGCCACCGAGCGTGTTCGCCGGCTCGATGATTTGGCTAAGATGACCAAAGATGGGCCGAGTGACGCTAGCAAATGAATTCTGTCGGCGCTCCAGAGGACAGTTCCTTCGCCTTTTTGATCATCTAGGGAACCGCTCAACAACATGGA
>JANNDA010000728.1:0-2560 GCA_031387195.1 Planctomyces sp.
TCGCTGCTGCGATTTTCACGCGTGACATCGATCGCGCCTTGCGATTCGCTCGCGAGGTCGATGCCGGCAACCTACACATCAACTGGAGCACGCAATGGCGGGCCGACTTTATGCCCTACGGCGGCATGAAGGACAGCGGCCTGGGCAAAGAAGGCCCGCGTTACGCCATTCGGGAAATGACCGAAGAAAAAATGGTCGTGATTCACGGAAGCTGAATGCGAGCCGCTCAGCAGACTACCACAAACAATGGCGAGCGGAGGGGCGTCAGCCCTCCGGTGCATTTACCGCTGGGCTGACGCCGCCCCGCTCGTCTACCGAGTCATTTCTGCGAGGCCACGTCGCTATCACCCACCATCATCGGCACCGCATCGAATACTTGTGGCGATGCGACTCGATCCTCAAACTGCCTCGCCTCGGTTCTCAACTCTCAATCCGTCTTTAATCCAAGGAGCATTGCATCATGAAGCTGAACCAAGTTTCTGCCTGGGGCATCGTGCTGAGCGTATTGCTGGCCATCATCGCGTTTCGTTCGAACGACTCAGTGGGTGAAGAAAAGAAGGCCGCTCCGGCGGGGATCTATGAACTGCGAACCTACACGACTCTGGAAGGCCGCCTGCCGAATCTGCACGCTCGGTTCAAGAATCACACGATGAAGTTGTTCGAGAAACATGGCATGAAGAACGTCATGTACTGGACGCCGACCGATGAGAAGTTGGCGAGTAACACGTTGATCTACGTTTTGTGGCACGCCAGTCCCGAAGCCGCTCAGAAATCTTGGGCTGGGTTCCGTGCTGATCCAGAATGGCACAAGGTCCGTGACGAATCTGAGAAGGACGGCAAGATCAATGACAAAGTGGCCTCGGTCTACATGACACTGGCTGAGTTCTCTCCCAAGCCGTGATTGTCAATCCTTGAAGACGAACTCCGGCGTGTTCATGAGGGCCCACATCAAGTCTTCGGTGGCTTGGCGGCGGTTCGCTCCCTCTTTGTCAAACAGAGGCAGAGTGGCGGTCAGTTCGGCGGCTGTGGGGCGACGAGAATAAACCGAGAGGTACAGTTCTTCGATGATTTCTTTCGCAGGCATCTCGGTCTTGGCGAGTAGCGCCGCGCGACTCGTGTCGGTCGTGACCTTGGAGAATAGGTTCTCCGAATTCATCAGGTGCAACACTTGCACGACGGTCGGTTCGGCCGAGCGTTCGCAGGGCGGATCTTGGTTCGGATCAGGGCGGCCGAAGGCGTCGAGGAACAGCGATTCGATGCGCACAGTCCAAAGTTCTTTCGCCTTCGTGCCGGGAGCGGCGGCGGCGAAAACGTCAGGAGTGCCGGTGATCTGCGAGACCGAATCGAGCAGCACTTCCGCTCGCAGTCGCTGACGGTAGTGTCGCGAATAGTTTCGTGTATCGACGGCGTTGCGGTCGTTGGGGATCGAACTCAATCCGTAAACGTGCGACGTCGTGATGCGGCGGATCAGCTTCTTGAAATCAAAACCTTGATCGCGGAAGTCGGCGGCGAGAGCTTCCAACAGCGGGCCGTTGCTCGGCGGGTTTGTCGCACGCAGGTCATCGACTGGTTCAACGAGGCCGCGTTCCATCAGATCGGACCAGACTCGATTGACCGCCACTTGAGCGAAGTATGGATTGTTCGGCGACGTGATCCACGCAGCGAGAGAATCACGCGGGTCTTGATCAACACCGATCGCCGGCGCTTCGCCAAAGAGCGGTCGTGGCGGGAGCACGGCGTTCGTTTGCGGATGCACGACTTGGCCGCTCTTCGCCGTGAAGATGTACTCTTCCGATCCCGATATCGGAGCGGAGATGCCAGTCCCCTTGCGGCCGATACGGCTGAAGTACGCGGCAAACGAATAGAAATCTTCTTGAGCCCATTTCTCGAACGGGTGATGGTGGCACTTCGCGCATTCCAGCCGAATGCCCAGGAACAGTTGGCTGACGATCGTGGTCAGCTCTTCCGGTTGCCGACGATCGCGGAACATATTCGTATTGCCGTTGCGCCACGTGCTCCCTTTGGCGGAGACCAACTCGCGGACGAATTGGTCATACGGTTTGTTCTTGTGAAACGAGTCGCGAATCCAGGCGTCGTAGTTCAACACCGACTTAATGCCGACGTGATACGGATTCGGGCGAAGCAAGTCGGCCCACTTATTGGCCCAGTGCTCGGCGTACTCCGGGTTCTCCAGAAGTTCATTGACTAGCGTCAGTCGTTTCTCTGTCGATGGGTCATCGAGAAACTTCTTGGCCTCGGCGACGGTCGGCGAGCGACCAATGATGTCGATGTAGACTCGTCGCAAAAAGGTGTGATCGGGAGCCGGTTCGGACGGCGTGATCCGCAGCCGAGCGAGCTTCTTCCAGACCAGATCATCGACAAAGCTCTTGCGAGGCAGCTTGTCGTAGACTTCCGCCGGAATCTCATTCGGCAACGGAACCGAGACCGTGCAGACCGCGATCACATTCATATAGCGAGCCATCACTGCCGACTCGCCGGTGATCGTGCTCGTAGAGATGACGCCGTTTGCGTCAACGTTCGCGATCGCCGCTTCGGCTTC
>JANNDA010000537.1:0-1531 GCA_031387195.1 Planctomyces sp.
GACATAAGTTCGCTCGGTCCCCTGCATCGTTTGCGACAACTCATTCAACCGATCGAGCCAGGGGACTCGTTGATCAACCCACTTTTGAATCGTGTCCGCTGATTTCACCGAAGGGACCGACAGCTTCACGGTGTTTTCCAGGTCTTTGAATTTCGTTTTCTGAGTGGCGATGTCATCTCTCAATTCGCTCTTGCGAGACTCTCGCACGCCCCACGCTCCGACGATCAGCAACAGGGCCGCCGCTGCGACGGACGGGATGATGATTCTTCGCAGATCACGCGGCGCGACCGCCAGCCGTGGATGCAGGAAGTCGAGCGACTCCGCCATCCGCTCGCTCTGCGACAACAACAATCCCACTGGCCCGGTGAAGAGACCATGAGAGGCAACATCTTCCTGTCCGACGCCGACCATTCCTGGAACTGTCAGCGGATCAACGACGCGAACATCGCAACTAAATCGCTTGCCGAGCACGGCTCCTAGCTCGCGGTTGGCAACGGCGTCGCCCCACAGCCACGTTCGCGACAACGTCAATTCCGGATGCTGACGTTTCAAGGCCACCAAGCTGCGGTTGACCTCCGCGACGACAGCCGTGCGCTGACGATCCGGATCGATCGCGTCATCAGGCAAACGTGCCGAGTGCGTCAACAACAAGCCGCGCTGTCGCAACAGAGAAATCTCGACCGATTGCCCATGCCGAATGATCGCTAGCTCGACCGCGTTTGGGTGAGCGAGATCCGGCTGTTCCAACCGCGCGAGTAATTCGACCATCGCAGGGCCGGTGAGGCTGATCCCGGCCAACTCACGCCCCGTGCGCGACAACACGAGCCGCAACGGATCAATGATTTCCTTACCGATCATCGCCACGAGCACTTCGCGACCAGCAACTCCGTCACGCCGAGGCAACGGCAGAAAATCGAGCAATTGCGTATCGAGCGGTCGAGTTGATTTCGCTGCCGCCTGGAAGCGGACCACATTCGGCAATTCGCCGTCGGGCACATCGGGCACTTCCAGCACACGGACAACAGCGTCTTCACGCGGGACGGTGACGATCACGCTCTTGGCGACGATGCCCAGTTCCACGAATTGTTCATTCAACCAACCGCCCGCCGCCGGAGCATCCGCCGCCGGAGATTTTCCTTCAGGCCAAGTCAGCGTAAACGCTTTACGCACGCGCACGCCGGACTTGCTGACTTCAGCATCGAGTCCGCAGACCTGAGTGTGTTCCCAATCCAAAGCCAGAATGTCAGGCATGATCGTTGTTGAGCAAGCGGCTGCTTGCTCCTTTCATCCGCGCGGAGGAGAGAGCAAGTCAGTGGACCTGCTCGACAAAAGTCGGCACATCATCCGGCAGCCACCTCACCGAACACAAGTGGCCGCCCCAAAGTTGCACCGCACGCAGGGCATCATTTCTCGACAAATCCGATGTGATCGCGATGAGGCGTTTTGGCAACATCTCTGCGTCTGTGAGAGTGGGCACACTTTACGCGCGAACCGGGGTCAGGCACCGCAAAATTCAAAAATGGCGGGATGA
>JANNDA010000753.1:0-6081 GCA_031387195.1 Planctomyces sp.
GAAGCGATTCGGGGGCGAAGAAACCATGCGTCGCCACATGCAGGAACTTGTGCCGAGGTGCCTCTTCACGGAAGCGTTTTTCATTCGCGCCGGTCTTCTCCAACAGTGTCACACCGTCCGAGCCAAAGAGGCCGCGGTACAGCTTGTCGATCGTGGCGAGTTCCCCGCGTGTCGCGTCCAACGGTGTGAAGCCGCGCCAGTCGGAGCCACGAACGGCCGCCAACTGACGGCCAAATTTCTTTTTCGGAGCGGACGCATCCGGGCTGTCCGGCAGAGTGTCATAGTCCACGTCACCCAATACGAGCAGATTCCCTGCCACCGCCGGGCGATCGGAGTCCTTCTCTCGCAGCAGCGACACGAGCACTTGTGGTACCGGGACGATCGCCAGCGCGCGATCTTCTAACAGGTACGAACCGGGTTTGTTGCCGGGCAACGCGATCAATGGGAAGCGGCCAAGCACACCATCGGGTGAGACCAACACCATCTTGGCGTCGGTGAGATGTGGCTCCAACGGTGTCCACAGTCGCTCACGCAGGAGTTGTCCTGCTTGAGCGGACTCGTCCGATTGGCCAAAGGTCCGCCGCCAAGTGTCGATGGCCTGAGCCAGCGGCTTCACCGCACCCAGCGGAACCAATGTGACTGACGGTTGCTCCGGTCGCACAACGAACGCCACCAGACGCCGCTCAAACTGCGGTGTTGCTGGCTTGCCCACTTCAGGTGGGATGAGTTGCGAATACTCCCAGAAATCGACGAGGGCATGTCCGACAGGCAAGTTAGCACGGAGTTCTTCGACGGTGATGGATTGCTGCGCTTGGCGATATGCGGCACTGCGGTTCGACAACTCGCGTTCGAGTTCTTCCTGCCTCTGCTCGAGTTGGTCAATCTGCCGCTGCCATACATCTCGAGTCTTGGGATCGGGGGTCGTGAGTGTTTGCTGCGCTCGCCGCGTGGAGACCGACCGCAATTCGGTGAAAAGAGGTGCCAGTTGCGAATCCCCCCGCACCGCGCGCATTTTCTGCTGCCGCCGCCAAACGCTTCCCTTGGTCAGTAGCACTTCCTGATAGACGTCTTCGGCAAACTTCTCGGACGACACCGCGACGGACAGATACAGACTGAGCACGCCTCGGTTCGCCTTGGCCATCAGGAATTGCTGCCGCTCCGATTGCACTGCGGCCGTCGTCTCGACGTGCTGTCGCGTGATTGCCACCGACTGGCGAACCAGTGGCTCGGCCAGTGCGTGTTCGCCTCTGAATTCATAAAGCCCTGCGAGATTGCTGAGGCTGTCCGCGTAGGCCGGATGCTTCTCGCCCAACGCCGCCGCCTGGATGGTGAGGACTTGTCGCAAGAGCGGTTCGGCCTTTGCATCCTCTTTCCGCGAGACGTACAGCATCGCGAGATTGCTGAGGCCGGTGGCGTAAGCGGGATGTGCCTCACCGAGGGCCGTCTTCCTGATTTCGAGGACCTGCCGAAAGAGCGGCTCGGCCTTCGCGTAGTCTCCCATCGCGTGATAAAGCCCCGCGAGATTATTGAGGCTGATGGCGTAATCCGGATGTTTCTCGCCCAGGACCGTCCTGTAGATTTCGAGGGCTTGCTGAAAGAGAGGCTCCGCCTTCGTAAAGTCTCCCATCGCGTTGTAAAGCCACGCGAGGTTATTGAGGCTCGTGGCATAATCGGGATGTTTTTCGCCCAGCACTTTTTGACGAATGTCCAATGTCTGGCGATAAAGTGGCTCCGCTAACTCATAGTCACCCATCGCATTGTAAAGCCCCGCGATGTTACTCAGGCTTATGGCGTAATCGGGATGCATTTCTCCCAGCATCGTGCGGTTGATTTTCAGAGCTTCGCGATAGAGCGGCTCCGCTTTCGGATAGTCCGCCATCGCGTTGTAGAGTTCCGCGAGATTGTTGAGTCCAGCGGCGTAAGCGGGATGTGTCTCACCAAAAACCGTCTGCTTGATTTCCAGAGCTTGCAAGAAGAACGGTTCCGCCTTCGCGAAGTCGCCCATCGACTCATACAGCACCGCGAGGTTGTTGAGGCTGTTGGCGTAATCGGGATGTTTCTCGCCTAGTGCTTTCTGGCGGATATCCAGAGCCTGGCGATAGAGCGGCTCCGCCTTCGCGTAGTCTGCCCTCGATCTGTACATCGCTGCGAGGTTATTGAGGCCCGTAGCACAATCAGGATGTGTCTCACCCAAGGCCAACCGGTTGATTTCAAGGGCTTGCAGGAAGAGCGGTTCAGCTTTCGCCGAGTCTCCCATCGACATGGAGAGGAACGCGAGGTTGTTGAGGCTGGTGGCATAACTGGGATGTTTCTCCCCCAGCACTTTCTGGCGAATGCTCAGAGCCTCGCGATAGAGCGGCTCCGCTTTCGCATAGTCGGCCGTCGACTCATAAAGTCCCGCGAGATTATTGAGACTGATGGCATAACTGGGATGCATCTCCCCCAACTTTGTCTGCCTGATTTTGAGAGCTTGCCGGTAGAGCGGTTCCGCCTCGGGATATAGTCCCATCGATGCGAAGCGTTCGGCGAGGCTATTGAGGACGGTGGCTCGAAGTACCTCCACCCGATCATCGGGTGACAGCTTCTCCTGCAGGGTCACATTTTCCAAATCCCGCCGTGCGTCGGCCGTGCGCCAGTGGTCGCCCCCCGAGACTTTCCGATGGATCGCCAAGATTTCTTCGCGAGTTTTTCTAGCGGCCGCGAAATCATCGAAATCTCTCTGTCTCTGCGCGAGGAAGTCCATCGAGCCAAGAACCTCGTCGTGTTCGTTACCGAAGACTTCCCGCTCGATGGCCAGCATCTTCTGAGTCGCCTCAATCGCTTCGGCGAGCTTTCCCGCTTTGCGATGTTCGCGGCACTCCAACTTGAAGGCATCCCGCTCCTTCAAACGCTCCTGTTGAGCGGCGGTCAATTCCGGCTTGGGCGAGGAGTCACCGGCCGACGTTGCGGTGAGACACCACATCGTTCCACACGCGAGCAGCGAGCAAACAATACGTTTGGTGCCGGCCAACCACCAATGTCTGCGTTGCGTTTGAATCATCATCAACCTCGTTTCACTCGGCGGCCATGATATGGCTGAATGCCAGACCTTCCAACAACTGGCACTGCGGTTTCAGTTGGTGTGCGAATCGCTCCAGCGTTTTGGAGACGTGATCTGTCGGAGTCAGCCTGGTCGCTTTCGGTGTCCCCAAATCTCGACTGAGTTGCTCGATTGTTGTCTTCGATCCTATCAAGCGCAACACCGTAGAGGCAGGAAGACTTGGCCATTCTACATCGACTCCCCATGCCGTTTGGATTTGATCGACTGAGGGCGTCGGCTCTGCACTGCCGATGACGAGCAGGCACTCCGTTCCGGCCGGTCCTGTCAACGGAACGGTCTCTGCTAAGTCTTCCGGGTATCGCCACGAGCGATCCTCTGTTTGGCTGGGAACGCTGATAACGTGCTGCAACTTTCCATCGCCGCTGATGGCAAACAGCATGAGCGAGACACCTGCTGAAATGCGAGCCTCAATGCGGATCTCTTCGCCGTCCGAAAGCGGAACTGCATCGGTTAAGTCGAGAGTGTTCATCTCGCGACGCACCCGAATCCTTAGGTCGGCTCGAACGGCTTGTGGTGACGATCGAACGGGGTTGCTCTCTGCCTTTACGCTGTTGAGGTTGTACTTTTTTGAGAACTGAGAGACTGATGCCGTGACAATACTGACGATGAGCAGCACGGTTGCCGCGATGGCAATTGTCCAAACACGTGACTTTGATCCTGCGGCAAATTTGTCGAGGGCTTCGGCGAATTCGAAAGCGGTCGCGAATCGTGCAGCAGGTTGAGCGGCCATGGCACGCACGCAGATGGCCACCAGCGGGGCAGGCATTCCTGGCGCGTCGAGGATTTTGCGGTCCCACTCACACCTCTTGGCCCGCTCCAGAATGGCGAGCAAATTCACTCCAGTCCTTGAGGGCGAACCCTGATAAGGTGGCTGGCCTGTCAACAGAAAGTAGAGCACTGCTCCGAGCGAGAAGATGTCCGAGTGCGGCCCAACATCAGCCGCAACTCCACTCGCTTGTTCGGGAGCCATATATCCGAGGGTGCCTGAAATCCCTGGAAGTAATTCCTGGGGATGCCAAGCATCGCACATCTGTGCCAAGCCAAAGTCGATCAGTTTCGGCTGGCCGTCATCTCGGACGACGATGTTTTGCGGCTTGATGTCTCGATGCACGATCCCTTGTGCATGAGCCGCCGAGACCGCTCGCGTGACTTGGGCCAGCAGCCGAGCAACTTCCGGCCAACTCAACGAATGCGTGCGCTGGTATTGATCGAGCGACAATCCGGGCACGAACTCCATCACTAGGAACGGGAACCCCACATGCTGACCAATGTCGTAGACCTGTGCCACATGCGGATGCGACAAACGTGCGAGTAGCCGTCCCTCTTCAAAGACTCGCGACACCAATGCGGGATCAGCAGGGTCTCGGATCAGACTCGTGTCGACTCGCCATGCGGGTCGCAAGACTTTGATGACGACGTCACGCAATAACTCCGGATGCACAGCGCGAAACACTTCGGCTTGTCCGCCGGCCCCCAATCGCGAGACGACTTTGTATTTGCCAATGAAGTCGAATTCGAGTTGCTCGGCGCAGCCGCTGTCAGTCGGAGGCTGCGTGGGACGATTCCATGTTGGATCTTGTGACAACTCAGCCAGACCTTGTTCGAGAAACCACTGCCGCTCCAATTGCTCAGAGATCATCGGAAACCGCTGGCGATACTCTCCTTGCACAAGCGTTTCGCCTTGTTCCGTCCGCAGCGTCCATTCGGCATAGACGAGGTCCGTCAACACGTCGAGATCCAGCGTTTCCGCACGCAGTCCTTCGGCTTGCAAGACGTCTTCTACTCGCGGCTTCGGTGGCGGGGATTGGTCACGAAGAGTTCGCAATCGACCAAGCAACTTCGCGGAGAGCGCGGCTGGCAAATCCGACCGAAGCTTATTTGGCACATACGTCTCTTCGAGCTTGTCTGTGTCCCGCGAGCGATCAAGCATCATCATTCCCCAGCAGCCCCAGTTCTTTGGTCGCTCGGTCAATCGCTCGAGTCACCTTCTTGCGGATCGCATCCGGTTCGCAGCCAAAGTCCTGAGACATCTGCTCCCAGCCGTCACCGTGTAACCAACGATCAAGTGCCAGTTGCTCCTCAGAACTCAATCGCCCTCGCACCAATGCGACCAGATCGGCTTGCTCAACCAGCTCGGTTTGTCCGATATGCCGATCCGCAACGAACTGCAACTCTTGATCGCCCCCAGTTCCCGTCACGCCCCTCCGAACCTTGGCCCGTCGAACATGATCGAGCAGTGAGTTCCGCGCCATCGTCATCAACAGCCGCAACAACTGCAGAGGATGTTCCACCTGGAGCCGATCCGACTGAATGCCTTGAAAGAATCGCCCCATGACCGACTGCACGACATCCATCGAATCCATAAACCGCCGCAGCTTGGGGTCGGTCAAACGAACTCGAACGAACCGGCGAATCTCCGGTTCAAAATGCCGGACCAATTCCGCCGCCGCCATTTGATCTCCCCTCTTGATGCGCTCGATCCACCCCTTGAGTGCGTCAGTATCGACCGACAGTCCTCTGGATTGAGAGTTCACGACAGGCAACCTCTGGTGGCTTGAACGAAAATGGGGATGGCAACCGGACAGAATTGCTGAGAACAAAGCTGCAAGCCGCTGTGGTTTTTAGAGTTCCACGACAAGTTTGGAAACCGTCCGTTTGACGGCATCGCCGGTTTTCGGGTTGCCTTGAGCAGACCAACGGCACCGACGCCAGCCATCAATGTTCCCTCAATCGTTAAAGTCTGTTTATTCAGAAAGGCGATGAAGAGATGGCGGTGATCCTGGCCTACGCTCATGGAGATTTCACATGCGGTTTTTGCCGCCGACAAGGCGAGATTCTATTCGAGTCGCAGTTGCTGTACTGAGCATTGGACTGGTCGGCCATATTTGCTCGGAGATGATCCTCGCGGCCCCTCCGCTCTCGACTCGCCAGCCCACAATCGCCACGCGGCAGATTAGCCCTGATGTTGAGTCTCCGATTCC
>JANNDA010000760.1:0-3176 GCA_031387195.1 Planctomyces sp.
GGATCGACCGCCAGAGCTTTTTGACAGATTGCTGCCAGTGGCCGAGGGATTCGCCGATCGAGCTGACGCAGCGGAGTGAATGAACCGTAACGGGCCTTGGTGACCACGTCGTGGACCGACTCGCCCGAATACGGCGCGCACCCGGTCAGCAGTTTGTAGAGCGTCGCTCCGAGCGAAAAGATGTCGCTCGCCGGTCGGACGACCGCTCCGTTGGCTTGTTCGGGACTCATGTAGGCCGGTGTTCCCACAGGACCGCCGGTAATTCCGGAAGAACTTCCCGTTCCCGAACTCGGCATCAGCGTCTCTTCACCGCTGGCTTTCGCGGAATCGTCGCGATCGACGGGTAACGCCAAGCCCCAATCGACCACCAGCGTCTCACCGTATTTCCCCAGCATGATGTTGTCGGGTTTGATGTCCCGATGCACGATGCCTCGATTGTGCGCGTAGGCCAGTGTCTTGCAGGTGGTGATGAACCGCGACAACAGAGAGTGCAACTCGCTGGTCCGTGCCGTGGAAAACGGAGAGTCATCACGCGGTGAATGAAATTTGGCGATCGTCTCGTCCAGAGTCACTCCGTGAATGAACCGCATCGCATAACAGGGACGGCCATCGGGGGTTCGACCGATGCCATAGACCGGCACCACGCCGGGATGATCCAGCTTCGCCGTCACTTCCGCTTCGAGCTGGAATTGGGCTTGGCACTCCGCGCGATGACGATGCTTGGCACGAATGAACTTGAGCACGACATCGCGTTGCAGTTCGAGGTTGTCGGCGACATAGATTTCGCCCAATCCACCGCGAGCCAGAAAACGCAACTTGTCGTAACGTTGATGGAAGATCAACGTGTCCGACGATTCGCCGGGAGAGTTTGCTTGCATCAAGGTCACAACGGCACTGCCATCTTCGGCACCGTGCGTGACGAATACTGGGCTGTGCTCAATCTCTTCGATCCGACGCTCGACTTCGGGGGTCAGCTCCGGACAGCCCGAGCAGAGTTCGTCGGCAGAAAGGTATTCACCGAGTTCGTACCGCCGCTGCCATTCGGCGACGAGGTCATCGATTTGCATCACGCTTGCCATCGCGGTTCTCCTTACGGGTATTCACTCCCTCGCAAAGCCAAACAGAATCTATCCAACGTCCCACACGGTTGCCATCAGTTTCATCGTGGCTGATCAATTCACGAGGAGCGGCATTCCTTCACCGCCGGTATCGGCTCCGCCGGTCAATTGACCGGTGCGTGGATCGCAGGCGATGGCGTGGACGAGTGCAAAGCCGCCGTGACTTTTGCTCGCTCGTTCGATCGCGTGATGTTTGCGGACTTCAGCGCAAACGAATTCCGGGATGCGTGCCTGACACTTGATCGTGTCACCTTGGCAATCGAATCGCGGGGCCAACACCGCATCCGACGCGCTCATTCCAAAATCGAGGTGATTCAGCAGGACTTGAAGCACGGCGGTGATGATCCGCGTCGCACCGGGAGCACCCAACGCAAACACGGGGCGTCCACCGCAATAGACTAACGTCGGCGTCATCCCGGTTGTCCGCCCTTTGTGCGGTGCAATGCCGTTCGGGCCGCCCGGCAACGGGTCGAAATTGATCATCGAGTTGTTGTACATGAAGCCCAGTCCGGGCGAGACAACTCCCGACGACGAGCCGAGCGAATGCGTCAACGAAACCCAGTTGCCCTCGCGATCAACCACCGTGACCTGCGTCGTGTCTTTCGATTCCATCGGGCCGCGATCGACTTTGATCGGCTTCCCTGATGCGATCTGGCCGCGCAATTCGCAAATGCGTTCGGGGGACAGCATCCAATGCACGCGATCCGGCTCGAAGTCGGGGTCACCGAGAAAGCGGTTCCGATCCGCAAACGCCGCCTTCATCGCCAGTGAAACACGCAGGATGTATTTCGCCGAGTTGTGCCCCAGCGACCGCAGATCGTCGTGCTCCAAGATTTTCAGAATCTGAGCCAGTGTCGGCCCTCCGTGTGGTGCTTGATTCGTGACGATCTCATAGCCGCGATACGAACAAACCACGGGAGCCGCTTCGCGAACTTTGTAATTGGCGAGGTCAGCGGCGGTGATCCACGCTTTGTTCTTCTGCAAGTCGCCTGCGATCTCACGAGCCAACTCACCGCGATAGAAATCTTCCGCACCGTGTTCGATCAGTCGTCGGAGCGTGTTTCCGTAATCGGGATTGCGCACCTTCTCGCCCGCTTCATACGTCGAGCCATCCGGCTTCAACCAAATCCGCCGCGATTCAGCGGTAACACCCAACCTCTCGCGTAACGACGAGGCTTCTGGATGCGCAGCCGGCTCCTTCCAGCCGGACGACTTGTTGGCACTCACCGTGAAACCTTCATCTGCGATGCGAATGGCTGGCTGAAACAAGTCGCTCCATGACCGGGTGCAGAACCGCCGTTGAATTTCGGCCAAACCACGCACCATTCCAGGAACGCAGACCGACTGATAGCCGAGGTCGTTGACCTTCCCTTTCAGAAAGTAACCCCAGCCATCCGGGTTCGGGCGAATGATGGAGTCCTTCCATTGATCAGCCTGCACCAGCGAACCCGCGACCGCCGGCGCATCGAGAATCGGACTGAAGGTAGACTGCCCGGCTCGGTGATAAGTCATCACCAAATACCCGCCGAGCCCACAGGAATGCGGATCGATCACTCCTTGCACGACTGCGGTAGCAACCGCCGCATCAAAGGCGTTTCCCCCAGCGGCCAAGACCTTCGCACCTTCCTCGACAGCTATTGGCTGCGGAGCCACAATCATCGCAGGCATGAGCACATCTCCAGCGAACGAACTGATGGACCGATCGATCGCACGAACCCAACGCCGTGAATCGTCGCTGTCTGGCAGCGTAATCCGCCTGCGTTCTTCGCAACAGCAGGCGCTGGTTTGCCGCGCGGCGAGGAAGCGAGTCAGCACGGTCGGACAAGAATTCAACGAGGTCGATACCCGTCTCAAAGAAATTGGCACCTGCCTTCAACCCGGAGGGTTTTCAGCCATTAGCCGGGGGTTGAGCGCAGCGACACCCCCGGTGCAGAAATCCTTCGAGCCTTTCCACCCCAGCGGGGTGGCAGCCAATCTGGCTACGACCCCGCTGGAGTCGATCCCCCACAAATCCTTCGACCGGGGGCGTCGCTTCGCTCAGCCCCCGGCTAATGGCTG
>JANNDA010000544.1:0-3039 GCA_031387195.1 Planctomyces sp.
TTGTCGTGGGCATGAGGGTTGTCCTTATCAAGGGAAGTTAAAGGGTAGCGCGGCGAAGCCGCAAAAGTAACCCGAAGCGTCAGCGAGGGCGGACGCTCCAGAAGACTCTGAACTCATCGTTTTGTCGAGCACCCGCCCTCGCTAACGCGTCGGGTTACTTTTGTGAGCACCGTCTGAAATGTCCTCGCAGAAAAACAACGCCTTCGGTGACAACGATGTAGGGTCTAGGTTTCAGATTTGAAATTTGAGATTTCAAATCTTAGTGATTCACAATGAACTCTTTCGTGTTGATCAGCGCCCAAAGCAGGTCACGAGCACCGCTCACTTGGCTTTCGGATTGCGTCAGGAACTTCTTCGAGGTCTCCAGTTCCGCTTCGCTCGGCAGACGGCTGAGCGAACGGAGATATGCGGCTTTGATGATGTCCTCAGATGCCAAGCCGACGACTTCAGGAGCGGCTTCTGCGGGCTTCACCTCAGAGACATCCTTCGTCTTCTCAATTTTGTGATTCAGCTCTGCAACGCGCAGCTCCAGTTCTTTGATGTCCTTCTCGTTGGCCGCCTTGCGAGCTTTCTTGAGATCTCGATCAGCATTCGACAGCAGCTTCTCAAAGTTCCGGCGTACCGACTTCGTTTTGGCGACATCGTCGTCGTTGCGAGCGGGCTTCTTGGCGGGAGGCGTCAGTGATTGAATCCAACCTTTTCTATCGTTGAGCATGCCAAAGACTTGATCGTCGTTCTGCATGTAGACCGTTTGCAACAGGCTGGCTTCCATGGAGCGGTCGCAGTCGCAATTGCTCTCGCGAGTCGATCGGCCGAAGACAGTCAGCGCGAAGCCGGAACCGTTGCCCGCACCGCCACCGCGTGTGTTGACCGAACCAGGAATCGACGTCGTGTGGTCCTTGTTGCTGGCCAACCAGCCGGAGATTTCGGCGTCGGACAACGTCGCTTGCTTCAGCGCATCCAGCGCGATTTCGGCGGGCAGGCGACGTGGAATCGCGTGTGAAAAATTCTTCTGGTCGAGCAAGTTCGTCTCGTTCGGCTTCCAGCTTCGCTGATAGGCGGCACTGTGACAAATTTCGCGGTGCAGCCACTTCATGTCGAAGTTGTGTTCGATGAATCCTTCGGCCAGATAGTTGAGCAACGCGGCGTTGCTAGGAGCGTTGGCAAGGCTCATGTCATCGACCGGCTGCACGATGCCCACGTTGAAGTAGTTCGACCAGACGCGATTGACGAACGCTTTGGCGAAGTACGGATTTTTGCTGTCTCGCAACCACGCCATGAGCGGTACGCGGACGTCGTCATGTTCGGACAACACAACCGTCTCCGCGCCCAGCAACTTGGCTGACAGTGGCGGAGCCTGTCGCGCGGCTTGTTTGCCGTTGTCCTTGTCCTTGCTCTTATCGCGGGCGTTTGCCTTCGGGCTCGCTGGTCGAACGGAGTACAGCTCCGGCATGGGGATCACTTCACCCGCTTTGATGTGCTTGGCGAGTTCCTTCTGCAAGTCGTTGTTGTTGAGCTTGGCAGTGATGCCCAACTTTTCCTTGAGGGCTTGCTCCTCTTTCTTATCGCGCGGATTGGTTCCGTAGGCCGTCCCCTTGAAGAAGCCGGTGAACTGATTGAAGTCGTCCTGAGTCCATTGATCGAACGGGTGCTTGTGGCACTGGGCACACTGAATGCGAATGCCCATAAAGGTGTAAGCGAAACCGATCGCTCGCTCTTCCGGCTTCAGGAAGTTGCGGCGAGCCCAGAAGTAAGTCAGCCCATCTTCTTCCGCAAACGAGCCTTCTTTTTTCGGGCCGTACATGGCCGTCGTTCGCTCGCAATAGGCCGCGTAGCTTTCGTCCGGCTTGCGGCTCACGGCGGTGACGATCCCCCCGATGATTTTGTCATACGGCTCGTTCGCAGCGACGCGACGGTAAATCCAGTCGTACCATTCCTGCGTCCGGTCAACTTTGTAGCCGTTGTTGATGTTGAGATTGGCCGCGTTGTTTCCCGTGAAGTCGCACAGCTTCGTGGTCCACCACGCGACGTAGCCGGGACGTTCGAGCAACTCGTCAATCTTCTTCGACCGCTTGTTGGAATCGGTGTCGGATTGGAACGCGACGATCTCTTGCGGACTCGGAAGCGTGCCGGCCAGGTCGAGACTGACTCGGCGGAGAAATTCGTGATCGTTGCACAACTCTGACGGCTCGACGCCCAGCTTGCGGAGTTTCTGCACGATCAACTCATCGACCTTCGTCGGCGTCTCGACCTTCGGATATTTGTCGCCCGTCTTATCGCTGACGGGGCGGATGACCGGGACTGGTACGACACCCGCGTCGTAGTTCACGACAATGTGCGTGTCGCCACTCTGCCCCGATTTGATCAAACCGTTGGTGTCGATCGCCGCGATCAAGTCGTCATTCGAGTTGAACCGACAGAGTGGCGTGACATCTTCTCGCGTGCCATCGGACCAGACGGCGACCGCCTTGATTTGCGTTTCATCGCCATCTTTCGCGAACTGAATTTCAGATGGCGTCACTTCCAACTTCACGAACTTCGGCGATTCGGCATCAACGCTCTTGGCACCCGCTTTGATCCAGTTGCGGAAGATGTTGTATTGCCAGCTACCAACGTCCATCCGCTTTCCACCGCGATGCGGCATTTCTTGAGTCGCCTTCAGCAACGCGATGCTGTCTTCGTAGGCCCCAACGAGAACGCGCGGTTCTCTGTCTTTTTCTTTATCACCTTTCGCCAGCCCCTCGTGGTCCAACTTGAAGTCGTATCCGAACAGCGACAGGCGAAAGCCACCTTGTCCCTGGAATGACCCGTGACAGGCTCGACCGTTGCAGCCCAATCGGCTGAGCAACGGCACGACATGCTGCTGGAAGTTGGGAACCTCGTCAGCCTCTTTGCTGGCAAAACGCTGGCTGGCTGGCGGGATTGCCGAGTCGGCTGAAAAACCAACTTGCGTCACCGCCAGTGGTGCCGTGAGAGCCAACAACCAAAGAGTCGGAGTGAGAATTCGGGGCATGTCAGTCTTCCTTGGGGAGCAACGCA
>JANNDA010000816.1:0-2980 GCA_031387195.1 Planctomyces sp.
ACCGGCGGCTAGCGCCGTGCCGCTCAGTTGGCCGTTCGCCGGTTCGACGGTCAGCCAAATTCGGCCGCCGTCGTCGGTGTACTTGGCGGCGTTGGTGAGCAGGTTCACCAGCACTTGCTCCAGCCGCGCGGCGTCGGCGTACAGCCAGATCGGTTCCGGCGGCAGTGACACCGTGAGCTCATGCTGGAGTTCCTCGATCAACGGGCGAACGGTCTCCACCGCACCGAGGACAATGTCGCTCACGACCAGCCGTTCTCGGTGAAGCTGAACTCGGCCGGTGGTGATGCGGGAAACTTCCAGCAGGTCGTCAATGAGATGCTGAAGTTGTCCCATTTGACGTTCAATGATGCCACGAGCTTGCTGCTGGATCGGGTTCTCGTTCCCCTGTTCGAGACCCAGTAATTGCAAAGCGTTGGTGATGGGAGCGAGGGGGCTGCGCAGCTCATGACTGAGCATCGCCAGGAACTCGTTCTTGCGGACGTCGGACTCCTTGAGTGTTTCAAAGAGCGCGTCCAGTTTTTCATGGTGACGGTGCGTCGTGAGGTCGGTGACGAGGAGTCCGACCGCTGCTCCGCAGTCCGGCGGAAGGGCGTTGAGCGTGAGAAACACCGGGATCAGCGTGCCGTCGGCATGTTGCACATGACTCTCACCTTGGCTGCCACCGGCGCGGCCTTGTTGCAGCAAGCTTTCGTAATCAGTTCGCGCATCGAGTGGGATGAAAGCGCGGAAGGCGACGCCCGTCAGTTGCTCCAGCGGTCGGCCCACCAAGTCGGCAAAGCGGCGGTTGCAATAAGCAATGGTGCCGTCGTTGCTGAGTGTGAGAGCACCCTGCTGCATTTCTTCCACCAGCAGTCGGTAGGGACGGTCGGCGGTTTCGAGTGTGTAGACCCGTGCTCCGTTCGGAACCTCGACCACAAACGCATCGACAGCACCGCTGCGAATAGCGCGGATCGTCTCCTCCGCCTCTTCGAGCCGTAGCCGCAGCCCGGCGATTTCTGTCTGCTCGTTGGTGTCTGTCATGCGACATCCTTGTGTCTGTAGCGGAACTCATGAGAGTTCCGATCTGAAGACTCACGACTTCAGCGACTGATTAAACGAATTCCACTTAAACGAATTCCACGTGTCGAATTTCGCCCCGAAGGGGCATCACTATGTCAGCCCAGGCCAACGGCCTGGGATACGGTCACCACAACCCAACATAGCCCCAACGGGGCGGCTCTAAGCGGTGTTCGCCATCGTTCGATTGGGTGTTTCGACGCGGCGCAGATTAGTGTCGCCCCTTCGGGGCTTAATGATCTTCTCGGTGATTACTCCCCAGGCCGATGGCCTGGGCTGACATGGGCTGCCCCTTCGGGGCGAAGGCATTTGCACTTGGAATCCGTTCGTGTCAGAAAAATTGAACGCTCGACTCCTCTATGGACTGTTTATGGTTTGCGGCGCAGATCCAGGCCCAACAGCACCCGGTCCTGGTTGGAGAGGTCGCCGACCAACCGCCGCAGTGGTGCGGGCAGCTTCTTGACCAGCGTGGGCCCGGCGATGATCTGCTCATCAATCGCCAGTTGCGGGTGCTGGTAAATGTCGATGACTTCCAACTCGTAGCGGCCTTGCAACCGCTCTTCGCAGATGGCCTTGATCGAGGCAAATGCCTCCGTGCTGCGCGGTGACATGCCGGTGACGTAGAGGCGCAAAACATAGTGCTCCTCGGAATCAGTTCCGGCCACCAACTTTTCAAACGCCGCGGTTGTGTCGGAGTCTGTATTTTTCATCGGATCTGTTCTTTCTGACTGGCCCTGCTTCGTCTGGACGATTCTTTCGCCCCGAAGGGCAACGCCGTTAAGGATTTGATCTCGATGCAAATTGCACCAATACAAGCCCGACGCGCCAGCGAGTGCGTGCATTGGCGGTTCAAATACACGCACTCGCTGGCATGAAAAGAATGCACGCACTCGCTGGCGCGTCGGGCTTGTATGACTTGGCTCATGATGGATTCCGGTTCGCGGGACGCAACTGCAACCCGACCAGAGTGCGTTCGGTGTTCGACAGGTCGCCGACGATTCTGCGGAGCGGTTCCGGCAGCCTCCGTATCAGCGTGGGGATCGCCACGATCTGGTCGCCCGCCGCCAGTTGCGGCTGCTGCATGAGGTCGATCACTTCGATCTGATACCGGCCCGGCAGATATTCCTCGCACAGCCGCTTGAGATTGGCGAAGGCGGTGACGGACTTCGGCGTCTGTCCGGCGATGTACAGCCGCAGTTCCCACGTTTCGGTCTCTTCGAGGTTGGGAGGAATTGAGCCGCGACCGTCAGGAAGCGGTTGTGAGTTTTGGCGATTCACCACTTCCTCACGGTCGGGGCTCGAAAGATTCACTGACGTGTTCATTTGCGGCCCCTTGGTGTCTCGTGGGAACGGGCGGACGGCTCGGCATCTTTCGACACTTTGTCCCCTTTGCGGCTGATCCCCATGCGATCCCGATCCTGTCGGTGGGTTTCCTCACGAGACCGTTCTTGTTCGGTGTCCCGTTTCGCCACTTCTTCTTCGGCCTCGAACTCCTTCTGCAAGACGACGATCCGGGCCTCCTGAGCCTCGCGCTTCAGGACTCGCTCGCGCTGCTTGGCTTCGGCCTCCTGGTGTCGGAGCAGGCTGCCGGCTTTCTCCGCGGCTTCGCGCGTTTGCCGAGCCGAGCCGGTGAGCACACCCTCTGCGCCGAGATACACGTTTTGCAATTCCACTCCCTGGTTGGTCAGCAGGAACTCGCGGAGTTGGTTGGAGTGAGCCATGCCACGCGACTTGAGGACGTACATCACTCGATTCCGCTCGCCGTCCAGTTCCAGATCGCGCAGCAACAGCCAGGTATCGACGAGCGTGGAAACATCCACGTTGGTCCCCTCCAAAGCCTCATCCCCAGTCGTCAGGCTGGTGAGCAGCGCCGTGATCCCCTGCATCTTGAGGAAGTCGATCAGTCGGGTCAGCATCACGTTGG
>JANNDA010000840.1:0-2421 GCA_031387195.1 Planctomyces sp.
GAATCAAGTTGGCTCGCGAACTCGGCAAGCGATCAACCGGTCGCACGATTTATCTGCTCGACGAGCCGACCACCGGGCTGCACTTCGCCGATATCCACCGGCTGCTCGACGTCCTGCATGGTTTCGTCAAAGCGGGCAACACCGTGCTGGTCGTCGAACACAACCTCGATGTCATCAAGACGGCCGATTGGGTGATCGACCTCGGCCCGGAAGGTGGTTCCGGCGGCGGACGCATCGTTTGCTGTGGCACGCCGGAAGAAATCGCGGCGTGTGACGAGTCGCACACCGGTCGTGCGCTGCGCAACCTCTTGTCATCCTCTGCGTCCCCGCGCCTCCGCGCCTCCGCGTCACTCGCTGCGGCATCGAAAGCCAAATCACAGGCATTGGGCAGGGAAACGCGGCGACGCAGAGACGCGGAGACGCAGAGGGAGATCACGATACGCGGCGCGTCTCAACATAATTTGCAGCGCATTGATCTGACGATTCCGCGCGATCAGATGAACGTCTTCTGCGGGCCGAGCGGCAGCGGAAAGAGTTCGCTGGCGATGGATACGCTGTATGCCGAAGGGCAACGGCGATACGTCGAATCGCTGTCGAGTTACGCGAGGCAGTTCCTCGGCCAGATGCCGAAGCCGCGAGTCGAACACATTCACGGCCTCTCGCCTGCGATCGCGATCGAACAGAAAACAACCGGTAGCACACCGCGCTCGACAGTCGGGACCGTGACCGAGATCTACGATTACTTGCGGCTGTTGTGGTGTCGTCTCGGCACGCTGCACTGTCCGGACTGTGGCATTGCCGTCACGACGCAGACGACGGATGAAGTGATCGACAAGGTTCTTGCCAGCCTCAGCGTCTCGCGAGACAAGCACGACGCGCGAGCGAGTGGTTCAGCGGCCGATGCGGGCAAGAGTTCAAAGTCGTTGGACCACTCGCTGGCGCGTCGTGCTAGCTTGGGGACAACCGACACGACCTTGCTGATCCTCGCACCGCAAGAAGTCAAAGTCGGCGAGAAGCACGACCGCTTGTGGGACTCGTTAAAGACACGCGGCTTTCGTCGAGTCCGTATCGACGGCACGACCTATCGCTTGGAAGAAGTCCCGGAGATTGATCGCCGTAGCAAGCATGTAATCGAAGTGGTCGTGGACCGCGTGTCGTCAGGTCGTAGTGCGGGCGACTCGCCTGCATTGAAATCGGCTGTCGATTCCGACGCTCACTCAGAAGAGAAAGACAACGCAGGCGGGCCGCCTACGCTACGGAAGCTGCGCAGCCGTCTGGCCGGGTCGATCGAACAGGCGTTTGATCTCGGTCGCGGTTTGATCCGTGTGGCTCACGTCGATGACAAAGTTCCCGAAGAGCACTGGCGTGTCGAACGTTATTCGTTGCGTTACGCCTGCGAGCAATGTGGTCGCAGCTTTGAAGAACTGACGCCGCACAATTTCTCGTTCAACAGCCCGCTCGGTTGGTGCCCGACCTGCGAAGGGCTCGGAGTTCAACAAGGAACCGATCTCGCGGCGTTGGTGCATGAACCGAAGAAGTCGCTCGCCGAAGGAGCCGTCACCGCGTGGCCCGATGTGGCCGAAAGCCCGATGTTCCGAGCGATGCTCGAAGCGCTGGCCCAGCAGTTCGGCATCCCGCTCGATGTGCCGTTTGAACGACTTGATCCGCGTCACAAGCGGATCGTGTTGCACGGAACCGGCGAGCGGTGGATTGACGTTTCAGAATCGAAATCTCAAATCTCAAATCTCAAGTTCCGCTTTCAATACAAAGGGCTTTATCCCGCGATCGAAGAAGCGGGCCGTGTCTCTTACTCGTACCGTCACGCACTGCATGGGATGACCGGCGAGGTCGCGTGTTCGGCCTGTTCGGGGAGCCGACTACGCGACGATGCGGCGAACGTGCGGTTTCGAGATCGCACGTTGCAGCAAGTGTCCGACCTACCGTTGTCGGACGCTGAGACGTTTCTGAAGTCGCTCAAGCTGACGAGTGCGGAAAAGAAGATCGCCGGCGATCTGCTGTACGAAGCGACGAGCCGCGTGAATTTCTTGGTCGATGTTGGGCTAACGTACTTGTCGCTCGCGCGGACGCTGCCGACTTTGTCTGGCGGCGAGTGTCAGCGGATTCGCTTAGCCGGGCAGATCGGTCGCGCGTTGACCGGCGTGTTGTATGTCTTGGATGAGCCGACCATCGGCCTGCATCCGCGTGACAACGGACGATTGCTGTCCGCTCTGAAGAAACTGCGGGATCTCGGTAACACGCTGGTGCTCGTCGAGCATGACCGCGAAGTGCTCGGCGCGGCCGATCGGCTGTACGACTTCGGCCCCGGAGCGGGACGACTCGGCGGCACGATCACGGCGGAGGGGACGCCGAAGCAGCTTGGTAAGAACGAACGGTCGATGACCGGAGCGTACTTGTCGGGAC
>JANNDA010001031.1:0-8694 GCA_031387195.1 Planctomyces sp.
GCCAGCGGAACGGTTGCCGGGTGTTCGCGAATTCTTCGGCGGCGGTGCGGTAATACTTCTCGGCGTGCAGCGCACCGTCTTCGCTGATCGCGTACTTCAGCAACAGGTCGAGCACCGGCCGAGGTGAATGCTTCAACTCGCCGCAGAGATGAATCAGCGCGGCGGCGCGAGCTTGATCGTTCGCTCGAATGGCCGAGTCCGCTTCTTGCAGCAAGACATTCGGATCGCGCGAAGTGATCTTTTCCAGATGCTCGGTGTGCGGTCGCGGCTGCCAAGCGAGGAAGTCGCCACCGCGATTGATGCGGTCATACGCCACTTGGAACGCTCCGAGAATCGTGCAGGCAAACTGATTGCGAGCGTTGCTGAACTTGACCATGTTCCGCCACGCATTGGCCGAGTCGCTGGCATGAACGCCGATCGAATCGCCATGCACACTGCCGACCGGTTTGCCCGCGCTGATTTCGCCAGGACGACGACCGGAGTCGCGCAGCACCAGTTGATTCGCCACGAGCGAGATCGCTTCGCAAATCGCATCAGGAGCGATGCCGTCTGCCAGAGCGGCACCGGCGGCGTCAGCCGCTTGTTCCGGAGTTGCTTTGAAGAGCGTCTGGCTGAAAGCTTCTACCCACGCATCGTCGGGGACTCGCGTGCCGGGATTACGACCTGCGAGCTTGTGCTGATCGAACATCTTCGGCAACAACGAGCGAGGTCGATCAAATTCGGCACTGCGGTTGTCTCGTTGTTCGCTCTTCACGCAGTAACGCACCGACTGCCGCAACATGGTGACGGCTTGATCGGAGCCGACGAGATCGAGCAACGCATACGCTCGATACGGCAACACGACACGATGCACTTCGGTGTTGTCCTGCACGGCGTACAGGACCGAGTTGAATGCCTCTTCGGGAGATGTCGCGACGGCCGCAAAAGTCTGCTCGGCAATGTTGACGTTCTTGCCATGAACGGCGTTTCGCACGGCATCACCCGGTTCAGTTCCGGTCGGGACGCTGCCGGCGGTCACAGGATGGAGCACTTCTTTCGCACGGCCACCAAATTCGTGAATGCGATTCGTGTTGCGATACAGCACTTTCAGCACGGGTAAGGCTTGCTGATCCTTCGGCAGTTCCATCGCCATCTGATAGGCGGGCATCATCGCCATCATCGTGTGGAAGCCGATGTAGTCTTCGCCGCCAAACGTTCTCGCATTCGCAAGAGCCGCCGCCGCGACGAGCTGTTTCAATTCAGTGCCGGTTCGCAGTTTTTCCACCAGCGTCGGCAAAAGTTTGTTGACCTGCGTCTCCTGCATCAGGCAGACGAGCGATTCGAGGCTGCCGAAAGTCAGCGCATTCGCTTCAGCCCCTTCGACGACTGCGGCTGGGGACAGGCCCAGATCCACTGCCGTACTCAAGCCGACTCCGGTGACCAACATGCCACGACCAACATCCGCTAAAAAATCACGACGGGAACGACGCATGATGACCTCCTCAAACTGAAAAATCGGAAAGAGGCTCGCACGGTGCGGGCAAGGTGGCAGAGCATATCGAGGCATTTGAGAATAAGGCAGGTTTTATGCGAAAATGGTTTTCCGGCGCAAAACCCGTGCCGAACAGAATTGAGACAACCTCCGTGAGGTTTGAGGCCATCGCTTGTTTCGGATTAAAACCCCGCCCCGAACTGTTGCCGTCACACAGGAATTGTTTCATGAACTCGCGCTATCAGATTGCTGACACCAGCCAGATTATTACTCCCGCACTCGTCGTGTTTCGAGAATTGCTCGAAGACAACTTGCGGCGGATGATCGAGATTGCCAAGCGGCCCGAACGGCTGCGGCCGCATTGCAAGACGCACAAGACTCGCGAGATCGCTCGCATGGAGTTGGAACGGGGCGTCATCAAGCACAAGTGCGCGACGTTTGCCGAAGCGGAGATGTTGGCCGATGTCGGCATCCGTGACATCTTCTTGGCCTACAACCTCGTCGGCCCAAACATTCGCCGAGCGGTGGAGTTCTTGACGCGATATCCCGGCGTGACGTTTTGTGTCACGGCCGATCATCCGCGCTCGATCGCATTGCTCGGTGACGCGATGCAAGCGGCGGGACAGACAATTGACGTGTTGCTGGATATCGACGTCGGACAGCATCGCACCGGAGTTCCCGTCGGACCAAAGGCAAAAGAGCTGTATCGTCAGATCGCCTCAACGCCCGGCTTACGCGCGGGAGGCTTTCACGTTTACGACGGGCATCAACATCAAGAGTCTCGCGACGAACGCCGTGAAGCGGTGCTGACCGAGTTCCGCAAAGTGCAGGCATTCCGCGACGAACTCGTGCGCGACGGACTGCTGGTGCCGCGATTGGTCAGCGGCGGAACGGCCTCGTTTCCGATTTATGCCGAGATCGATGATCCCACGATTGAACTCAGCCCCGGCACGTGCGTGTTGAACGACATCGGCTACAGCGAGCATTTCCCCGATCTGATCTTCCCGCCGGCCGCCGTGATGCTGACTCGCGTGGTCAGCCGCCCGGCCCCGGATCGAATCACGCTCGACCTGGGTTACAAGGCGGTCGCGTCTGATCCGCCGGCTGGTAAGCGGGTGTTCTTTCCAGAACTGCCCGATGCGGTTCACGTGCTGCAAAACGAGGAACATTTAGTTTTGCAAACAGCTCGCGCGGAAGAGTTTCAGCCGGGTGATGAATTGATTGCGATTCCACGTCATGTCTGCCCGACGTGCGCGTTGCATCGGCAACTCTTCGTGATCGCTGGGGGCAAGTTGGTAGATCGCTGGGATGTTGTCTCACGCGATCGGTGGATCACGATCTGAGTTGGCGGCGAAAGTAACCCGCAGTGTGAGCGAGGGCGGACGCACCAAACAGCTCCAAGTTCACCGTCGTTTGAAAGCATTCGCCCTCGCTCACGTTTCAGGTTACTTTCGCGACAAGCCCAACATTTCACGAAAAATGTCCAATGAATACTCAGCAATCCCCCGCCGCTGCTCTCGAAACCCTTCATGCGGGACGATTTCTCAAACTCGTTCGGCGTGGAACATGGGAGTTTGTCGAACGTCACGGAGCCACTGGCGTCGTGGGGATCGTGGCAGTCACAGATGATGCTCGGCTGCTGTTGGTTGAGCAGTTTCGCCCACCGTTGCAGAAGCAGGTGATCGAACTCCCCGCTGGTCTCGCCGGAGACATCACGGGTGAAGAATCCGAATCGCTGGCGACCGCCGCCGCGCGCGAGTTGGTCGAAGAGACGGGCTATGCGGCTCGCGAGATCCGCTTACTGACGGAAGGGCCGAGTTCGGCCGGGCTGGCCGATGAAATGATCTCACTGTTTCTGATGACCGGTCTCACTAAAGTGAGCGATGGGGGCGGAGACGCTTCCGAAAACATCCTGGTTCACGAAGTGCCGCTGACCGATCTTCCGGATTGGCTTGAAGAACGTCGTCGCGCCGGATGGGCTCTTGATCCCAAGATCTACGCCGGACTGTTTTGGCTAACACATCTCGGCTGGAAGGTCGGTTAGGCGTCGCCAAGTAACCCGAAGAGGCGGTGACTTCGGGGAAAGAAAATCATTCAACGTTCGACGTGCTGAGTGCTCACGGCACATTGTCGCTCGTCGAAGAGATTCAAATAGAACACCTTCGCATCGGTCGGAATCTTTGCGGTCACTCGACTGGTTTTGAGAGCGACCTCTGCGGGGATCTGTTCCCACTTGCGGTCCTGCCACTTGCCGGTGTCGCGAGTGAAGGCGAGTTCGCCTTTCGTGATCGACACTTCTGATTTGAACGTGGCCCAAGCCTCCTCTGCTGAGAGACCTTGCTCAGTGATTGTGGCGAGCGGCTTGTCTTGCCGCAGAATCGAATTCGCAAAGGCGTGAATCTCTTCTGGATTCTCGCCCGCCGCGCCGTGTCCGTGTGGCATACGAACTCGGAGGCACAACGTCCGCGGACTCTTCGGCAGCCGATAGGACTTCTGCCACGAATCCATCGGGTAAGCAAAATCATTCGTGCCGTTGACCCAAAGCAACGGCATCTTCGCTTGGCCGAGATAAGCGGACGGATCCCATTGCTTCAGCCACAAGTCGGCCTTCTCCTGGCCAAGCTTTTCCAAGCGTGGCACCCAGGCCGAGTTGTCGCCGAGAAACCCACAGCCATACACGGGGATCGCGCACTTGAACCGCGAATCGACACCAGCCACGACGCTCGTGAGATACCCACCCCAAGAAATTCCCGTGGCACCGATGCGGTCAGCATCCACTTCGGGATAAGACCGAATCAACGAATGCCCCAGCGCGATGGCACTGACTGCCTGAAACGTCCATTGATCTTCGATCGGATCGTCGAGTTGGCTGAAGCTCGCGTCCCAACCGGGCGGGCCACCGAAGTCATGACGCTTCCAATTGCCATAGGTTCCGACCGGCAGGCAGCCGCACAGATCCATGGCGATGGCCGCATAGCCGCGTGAGTTCCACAACTTCACCCAACGATCAAAGGCGCTTCCGCCACCACCGTGGATCAGCACCATTGCGGGGAATTTCTGACCTTGATTGCTCTCGGTTGTCTTCGGTGCTCCGTAGTACGCGAACACGCGCGTGGTTTTGCCTTTGTATTTGAGCCCCTCGTAAAAGAAGGCTTTGACGCCATCCACTTGCAGATCATCGGCGGGATGAATTGCCGGAGGTTTCGAGAGGGCACTGAGGTCGAACCGAACTGTGGAAGGCTCAGACTTTTGATCTTGCGCGATGTCGCCGATGTTGACCGACTGCCAGCTCGATCGCAGCAAAATGCCGCGAGGCTGATCCTTTGCCACGTCTTCGTCCGCCGCCCAGTTTGCTGCGACAAGTACCAGGAGTAGGAACCCCACGGATGGCAAAGCAGGACCACGGATGAAGGAACGCAGAAGCAAGTGGTAGAAACGCATGGTTCGATAATTCCAGGGTTTGGCAATTCATCTGTCGAGACTGGCGATCTTTCTGATCTGAATTGTATTGGCCGTACTGATTGTTCGATGCCTTCATCCGTGGTCCGGCTTTGCCATCCGTGGGGTCACGCTTTTGTCATTCCGTGGTCAACCATTCGAGATTGAACTTGCCCAACGTCAGAAAAGCATAACTTGCCGGCTTCTTCTGGTCGGTGGAGTCACGACCGCGTTCGTAGAAGCACAGGATTGTGCCGTCGGGCAGCACCGCGAGGTCACTGTAGGCGCTCATTCCCGGCTCCAGCACTTTGCTGATCGGCCATGTCTGGCCGTCGTCTTCGCTGAGCTTGATCGAGATGTTCTTGCGGTCGCGTGATTTCCCGGCCGCTTCTTTGCCGTCGGCGCGCGTGAGGTTGTGCGGGTTCGCGAACACGATGCGGTGCTTGTCGCTTGTCGGCTTCTCGCTCAACCGCACAATGCTCGCCATGCAGATTGGTTCGAGTAGCGCATCATCGAAGCGTGGCTTAGACCAACCGGTCGCTCCATCCGGACTGATCGTCACCAGCCGTCGGTGTGTTTTCGATTCGCTACGTGCGTTGAGCATCACACGACCATCGGCCAGTTGGACGACGACCGTCTCGTTGGGGAAAACCCACTCAGCGGTGTTGGGGATCGCGATGTCGCCACGCTGCCAAGTCTGGCCGTGGTCGTCGCTGATGATCGTTGCCGTGACTGATGGCCGATGTGCGTGGCCTCCCGTTCCGAGCGACAACCACACGGGGACGACCAGCCGTCCGTTCTTCAACTGCAGGCCGTGCGCCGGGCCGGTGGCCAGCACCTTCCAGTCGTACTCCGGATGGAACTTGTCGAACGTCGCCGTGATCTCGACCGGCGGCGAAAACGTCTGCCCGTCGTCGTTGCTGCGCAGATAAAAGCACCGCGCGTACTCCAAGCAAAACAAAAAATGCACGGTCCCATCGCGATCCGCAATCGCGACCGGATTGTTGTAAGTCACGTCATCCGGGTTCGCGAGCTTCTGCGCGAGTGCCACCGGATTCTTGGCCTTCGGTCCTGGCACATCCGCGATCTTTCGCGGAGCCGCAAACGTCTTCCCGCCATCGGTCGAACGACGCAACAGAATGTCGATCGTGTCCCAATCGCTCTTCCCAGTCCGCCGCGCCTCGCAATACGCCAGCACGGTTCCTTTCGCGGTCACGACGATGCCGGGAATGCGATACAGCGCGTACCCGTCTTGGTCAGATTCAAAGAGGTTGTGCTTCTCAAGAACCGGATCGGCGGCAAGCCCAGTGATGGACCAAGTGAGGAGCAGCGCCGCGAAGAAAAATGTTTTCATAGTGTCATTCCTGCTGCTCTGCGACAGAGTTACTTCTCGCCGAACAACCGCTTGAGCCGGTCTTGGTGGTAATTGAGACGTTCATTCGGAGACATCTTGCCGAAGTTGGGGCGGTCGCTGGGACTCGATGACGTCTTGGGCGGAGCGGCGGCTGGTAGAGCTTCCACTTTGGCCGTTTCGCCGGGAACGGCGGCAGGGACTGGTGCTGTCGGCAGGCTGATCACGGTGCTGCTGCCGCCGTAGCTCATCACGTTCGTTCGCAGCGTGAGGTCTTGTTCGAGCGATCGGTGGGGAGTGATCTTCAGCTCTTGCAACACACCGTGATAAGCGCGAACCGCTTCGCGCGGATCGATGACTGCTTCGGCGATGTATCGCAACATTTGAATGAACGCGAGTTGATGCTCGGCAGAGTTGATCTTGCGTCCGAAGAGCGCAACCTTCGCTCCGTACTTCTGCGCTTCATGCAGCAACAAGAACGCGTCAAGCGTTGTGCCGGCCGAACCACCCAAGATGCCGACCACCAAGTGAGGATCGAAGCGGACCAGCTCTTCCATCGCTCGCGGGCCGTGATAGACCATCTTCAAAAAACTGGGCCGACCGGCGCTGGTCACTCCGGCCAGCGAGCGGGCGATGCCGTCGTTGATGAAACCGGGGAGCAGGTCCGGCGCGACCGCTCCGGGAACGTTCGGGTCGAAGACCTCCAGGAAGTAGCGAAACTGTTTTTGTTCACACTCTTCGCGGAAGGTTTTGAACTGCTGCAACGTGTCGAGGTCCAAGTCCAATTGATTGTTGAACGTCACCGAATACAAGCCGAGATCGACCCCCAGACGGCGTTCTGCCGGGTCGCAATCGAGATGCCCGCACTGCATGTGATCGAGGCTTGCCGAACGGAACGGCTGCGCGGGTGCGGTGTGAACTCGACCACCGCGATGAATATGGACGTCGGTCGCATCATTCGCGCGCGCGGCGGGAGTGACCGGCGAGTGATCAAACCGGCATTCTTGAATGGTGAGCAGTTCGCTGGTGCTGGCCGACATCAGCACGATATCAACGACCGCTTGCTCGATGACGTCACGAATCTGCTGCCGATACTGAGCCAGCGTCTTGAATCGCACTTCCGAGTCGTGTCGTTCGGGCGATTGTCCAGGAGCTCCGATGCCGAGGCCCATGTCGGCATCTTTGGCATCCGCGATGATGAACTCACGGCACCCGTGCGGGTCCGCGTGAATGGCCGCCAGCTTGCGGTCGAGCGATTTTTCGAGAGGCATAAGTCAGTCTGTCCGGCAGTGATTTGAAAATGGTGAGGTCGCGCGATGTTAAGTCTCGATCTGTCGATCCGACAAGACACCTTGCCCGGCAGTGTTCGCCATCCTGGAGTGCTGCGGCTCGCCGCCGCCCTCCAGGGTTTCTTCCCACAAACGCAGCGGGATTCCGATTCCGACAACATGCACTTCGCCGGTGAAGTCTTGCGATGCCGGGTTGTCGAAGCCTTGTTTGCGTGCCACGAACGTCGCGGTGTGTTGTGCTCGAATGCAAACGGTTGGTTCAATCGGCAGGCCGGTATCGCCATCGAGCCCCGAAGGAAGATCAACGGCAAAAACTCGTCGGGCAGAGCGGTTGATCGCCGTGATCGCCGTGCGATACGGCTCGCGAATTTCTCCGATCGTCCCTGTGCCAAGCAACGCATCGACAACCCAGTCGGCTTGAGTCAGCGAATGTTCGATGTCGGACAGCGCGGGCGCGCGACCGAGCACGATGCGTGAGGTTTCCGATCGTTCCAGAATCCGCCAATTGGCGGCCGCGTCGCCGGTCAACTCGTGGGGTTGCGCAAAAAGCAAAACGCGGACGTCGATGCCATGCAGTTCCAAATGCCGAGCGATCACAAACCCGTCGCCGCCGTTGTTTCCTTTGCCAGCGCAAATCATCACGGTGCCTTTGATCCCCAAACTCAGCAGCAACTCCGCCGCACCACGCCCGGCATTTTCCATCAAGACGAGTCCGGTCATGCCGAACTCGTCGATGGCCCGCCGATCGACCGCTCGGACTTCTTCGCGTGTGAGCGATCGGCTGGGGGTCGGGGTTGTTGGCATTTCGATGACTCCGATGTGGATTACTTTCGTCGCGGCTCCGCCGCGTTATAACGCTCACGGTCATAAATGAGTTGTTTATTGATCTTCAGATTGATATTCGCGCATGAGGGTGAAATGTGGTGTTATTCGGGGCATGAGAAAACATGGAAGTCCTCAAGAGTTGGAACGGAAGCGTTTCAAGGCGTTCCAATTGAGTCAGTGAGGGATGTCGAATCCGGACATCGCCAAGGCGTTGGAGGCGTCGCTTCGTTCTGTCCAGGACTGGATTCGCATCGGCACCGCGAACGGAGCGGAGGCGTTGCGGGCCAAGGTCCATCCGGGACGAAGTCCCAAGCTCACGG
>JANNDA010001055.1:0-1729 GCA_031387195.1 Planctomyces sp.
CCGAGGCAAGCTCGGTGGGGTTTGTGTCATCCACTCCCGCGCGCGGGATCAAGCTTCAGGTTACTTTTAGGGGCACTGTTTCAGCGAGTGTAGCCAGCTCTCGCCAAGAGCGGATGCGGTGTTCGACTCGGATCGGCCAGCGACTTGCGAGGCCAATGAAACGCCACATAGCATCCCCGACCTTCCTCAGCTCAATCCGAACAGACACCAGGCCGTTGCTCGATGCGCTTCATTCATGCCGCCGATATCCATCTCGACAGTCCGTTGCGTGGGCTGGAGGCGTATCCCGGCGCACCGGCTGAGCGGCTGCGGATCGCCACTCGGCAAGCGTTTGATCGCGTGGTTGATCTCTGTCTGGAAGAGCGAGTTGATTTCTTGATCATCGCGGGCGATCTGTTCGACACCGAGGTGAAGGACTTCAACGCGGCACTCGCGGCAGCGGTGCAGTTGCGGCGGTTGGATCAGGCGGGCATCCCGGTCTATTTGATCCTCGGCAATCACGACTCGCGCGAGGAGATGACTCGTCACGTTCCGTGGCCCGCAAACGTGACGCTCTTCGATCACAAGCGGCCTCAAACCGTGCGGCATCCGACGCTGCCAGTCGCACTGCACGGGATGAGTTATCCGCAGCGTGAAGTGATCGAGAACCTCGTTCCCGGTTACCCGGCTCCCGTCTCGGACTGCTTCAACATTGGATTGTTGCACACGAACGCAGGAGGCAATTCGCAGCACGCGGCGTATGCCCCATGCACGGTCGAGGAGCTTGTCGCGAAAGGTTACGACTATTGGGCGCTGGGGCATGTTCACGACTTCGAGGTGTTGCACGAGCGGCCGCACGTCGTTTATTCGGGCAACACGCAGGGGCGTCACGCGCGCGAGATCGGTCGTAAAGGTTGCCTGCTGGTGACCGTCGATGAGCGTGGCGGCGAAGTGCGCGAGGTCGAGTTTCGCGAGACCGATCTCGTCCGCTGGTTTCGCGAGACGATCGCGCTGCAACCTGATGACGATGAAGAGGCTTTGCTCGACGCCGCTCGAAACCGATTGCTCGAGATTGTCTCCGTTGCAGAGGGGCGACTGGCGGCCGTACGGCTCGAATTCACGGGTCGCTGTGCAGTCCATGCGGTGCTCGCCAAAGACACTTCGCGGCAGCAGCTTGTGGCCAACTTGAGGGCGCTTGCACCCGATTTGGGTGTTGATGTCTGGATTGAGAAGATCAAGTTTCACACGTCGTCGCCGCTCGATCTCGACGCTCTGCGCGAACGACAGGATTTGATCGGCCAGTTGCTGCGCGACATCGGTTCGCTCGCGATCGACCCACAGTCGTTGCTCGCGCTCCCCGAAACGAAAGATCTCGCCACGAAGGTGGCCGCCGAATTGTTGCAAGACGGCGACGGTGATGAGTCGTTTGATCTGGACGATCCCAAACGTCACGTCGGCTGGCTCCGCGATGCCGAGGCACTGCTGCTGAGTCATTTGATTTGATGACAACCTGGAGTGCTGCGGCTCGACGCAGCACTCCTTTCTTTTGGAATGAGGACATTGATACTTCAGAAAAGGCTCGTCTGGTCATGAGCGGCAGTCAGCCAACCGGGATTATTTATGGCCTTTTGTAACCCGAAGCGTCAGCGAGGGCGTCGTCACGGTTCGCCCTCGCTGACGCTTCGGGTTACATCGCGGCAGGCCGCTTCTCCCGATGAGTAGCCCATGAATAATCCAGGCCAATTCTCGT
>JANNDA010001060.1:0-2729 GCA_031387195.1 Planctomyces sp.
GATGACCGTGTTGGTGTCGATGCTGTCGATCAGCCGGCGCGTGTCCTCCGCCGAGAGCACAGGCGTCTTGCCGCGCTTGATGACGTGCTTGGGGCCACGGACGGAGGCAGCCGGATTGAGAGGCATGACTTGGCCAATGACCAGATAATCGAACAGCATCCGCACCGCCGCGAGATGTTGTTTGACGGAAGGCTTGGCCAAGCGCGTGCCGAGTTCTTCCACGTATGCGGCGATGACCACCGGTTCGAGTAGTTCCAGCGAGAACTTGCGCTGCTCGCACCAGACGCAAAACTGGCCGACGGCGCGGGCGTAAGCTTCGCGCGTGTTCCGGTTGCGGATGTTGGCCGTGAAGAATTCGATGAACCGGCGCACCGCGTCTTCGCCCGCCACAGTGATGAGTCGCGGAAGAACTTCACCAAAAAGACTGCTCACCGTGCGACGGGCGAGAATCGGTTCATTTGCCATGCGGAGCCTCCTTCGATCTGAGAATGAGAGGGCGAACAAAGCGAACGTGAAACTCAAACAGATGTTTGAATTGTCGGTCCAAAGACCTGAAATCACAGCCCCCTGCCGACAGCCATTCTCGGTCATAAAGGACGTTATGCTCCGCGATGAGGGAGTGCGCAAGGGGCGATCTGCGAGCGTGGTGCGGCTTGCGGCGCTGTTGGAACGAATGGATCAATGGGTGGCCCGCCCGAGGACATGGTTGCTCAGGGTGGTGTGATTGTGGTATTCTAAGGGCAGTCGTTGAAAGCAAACTGATTGGCAGCAACATGAACGTCTCATTGGAACTACCGAAGGAAACGGCGGAAAAGCTGGAGAGCGCGGCGTCGCGGGCGGGCCAGGACGTGTGTTCTTTTCTGGAAGATTTCGTCAAACGATCTTTTTCGGAGGGAGCCGCCGCCCGGCGCAGTGTGGCGGAAATCCTCGCGCCGTTCCGCACGGAAGTTGAAACGAGCGGGCTGACGGATCAGCAGCTCGACACGCTTTTCACAGAGGCGCGGGCACAGGTTCTCACCAGCCGTCGCCAGCCAAAGGAGTAGCTTGCCCAACGTGGCCATCCCTGTCGTTTTCGACTGCATGGTTTTTCTCCAAGCAGCGGCCCGCCGCACCAGCGTGGCCGGCGGCTGTCTCGAACTTGCTGAAAGCGGGCATGTCCGGCTGTGCTTGAGTCAGGAAATTCTCGCAGAGATTGGAGATGTGTTGAGACGCCCCGAAATTCGCGCACGTTTCCCCTCGCTCACCGAACGCGTGGTCAACGAGTTCATCGCCGCCATTACCGGCTTCGGTCATTTTTATCCGCTGGTGGCAAAGCACTTCACCTATCCCCGCGATCCGAAAGATGAGCCGTATCTGAATCTGGCCATCGAAGCCCAGGCAAAATTTCTCGCCAGCCGCGACAACGACCTTCTCGACCTTCGCAGCAGCGCGGAATCGTCCGCCGTTGAATTTCGTCGCCGGTTCCCCGACCTTCGGATCACCGAACCGCTGGAGTTTCTGCGCGAAATGCGGAGAGAGTTGCACCAAGCTGGAGAACCCACCCCTCCCGGTCGTCGCGAACCAGGAATGGAGCGATGATCGAACGCCTTCGTCTTGGTAGAGGTGTTTCACACCACGCAGAATGAGCGGATGGACCAGGCGAGGAACGGCGGCTCAATGCACATTCCGCACATGGGCCAAGTCGCTGGACGGTGGAGGCAGAACCAGAGCGACCAAATTCTGCGTGGGCGCGGACTGCTCGTAAGCCTCCAAGGTCGGCAGAATGACTTTCGCTTTGCGAGCGTAGGCCCGGTGGACCGCCTTGCTGTTGTGCCCCAACGCCTCCTGCGCGAACCGTTCCGGGTAGCCGCAACGCCGCGCCCGCTCGGCCCAAGCGTAGCGGTAGGAATGCAAGCTCACGCCCTGGATGCCAAGCCCATCACAACGCTGCTTGAACTCGGTCGCTCGATCCCCTGCCCGCACGCTGCGCAGATACGGAAAAAGCGGACCACCCGCCGGCAACCCGCGCAGAACTTCTTCCACCGCTTCTCCAAAATGAACGAACGCCAGTTGCTCCGTCTTCTTACGCGCGTAGCTGAGGACCTTGTTCGGCCAGTCGATGTTGTCGGCTTCCAGAAACGCGATGTCGGATTGCGACGCGCCCAAGTGCCAAGCCAGTTCGTAAAACGCTTTGCGCTCAGGATTCGTTTCGCGGGCGATAATCGCGCGGTGTTCTTCGAGCGTGATTGCCCGTTTGTCCTTGAACTGAAAGCCCGGCCACAATCGCTTTGGGACCACCGGCACCGGCAGCCAGTTCATGGCCAGCGCAAAATTGTGGATGCGCCGGAGGTAAATGTTCGTCGAGACTTTGCCCTGCTCCAGCGCCCGCAAGAAATTTTCGGCGCGCGTGTCCAAGACGGGCAGTGAGCGAAGGGTGGCGAAGGCTTTGTCCTTGATCGCCACCTGCCAGCGGCGCTGTGTTTCGCCGTACTTGAGTTTCACGATTTCCTCCATGACGAACTGCCAGGTGCGTGTGGCGATGGCGGGATCGCCCACGAGCAGATACGCGCGGGCGATCTGCATGTTGATGATCGGCTGCTGGTGCGCTTCGTTCCGGGCGTGCAGAAGGCGTTCTGCCGTGGCGCGGTCCTTGGTCTGAAGCGTTTCCTGTTTTCGGGTCTCGTTGTTCTGGCACCAGAAAATATTTCCCCGGCGGAACAGGCGGAATCTCTTTCTCATAACTTTGTCGG
>JANNDA010001063.1:0-3120 GCA_031387195.1 Planctomyces sp.
GTCAGGAGTCTTTTTTTAAGACTCCTGACCCCTTTCTTGCCTCCTGGATTGTTGGCCCACAATTCATGCTTGAGTCCGGCATCGCAGAAGAAAAGGGGTCAGCAGAAGAAAAGGAGCAGAAGAAAAGGCAGAAGAAAAGGGGCAGAAGAAAAGGGCAGAAGAAAAGGGGTCAGGACTCTTTCTTTCTAGGGAACGGGACGTTAGTTTGTGTCGATCATGCCCAGACCCAAACGAATTTGCCCAGCGGGAGAAGTGTTTCACGTTCTGAATCGTGCGGTCGCGCGGTTAACGATTTTTGAGAAGCCTGCGGACTACGACGCCTTCCTGCGAGCGGTCGATGAGACGTGGCAGGCCGTCCCCTTGCCGATTTTCGCGATGGCGGTCATGCCCAATCACTGGCACTTCGTGGTGCGACCGACCACCGACGATCAACTCAGTGAGTTCTTCCAGCGGCTCTCGGTCATGCACACTATGCGGTATCACGCGCACTACAAGACCGGCGGAACGGGACATCTCTACCAAGGCCGCTTCAAGTCATTTCCCATCCAAAGCGACGAGCACTTATTGATCGCCATGCGGTACGTCGAACGGAATCCCGTGCGGGCCAACTTCGTGGACCTTGCGGAAGAGTGGCTATGGGGTTCGGCTTATGCTCGCCAGCAATCCGCCGACCAACGCCGCTGGCTGGCCACGCCCGACGATCCACCGCTCCCTCGGCAATGGCGGTCCTGGGTCAACAAAGCCGAGACCGATGCCGAAGTCAAAGCGTTGCGAACCTGCATTCAACGCGGCCTCCCCTTCGGAGACGACCGCTGGATCAAAAGCAGCACTGTTCGCCTCAGCCTCGAAAGCACCACCCGACCGAGGGGACGCCCTCGAAAAGAGTCCTGACCCCTTTTCTTCGCCAAGTCCACAGCGCCTGGGGGATAAAAGGTGCCAGGGGGGATAAAAGGTGCCAGGAACCGTTTATCTCCTCTGTGACCAACTTGGGGCGTCCGCGTGGGCGGATGGTGACCTCCAACCTCAGGCGTTTGACGATTCGCTCGGTCCAGGCGGAATCTCTGAATGGGGCACCGCGCCTGACGCTGCGTCGCAGGGCGGAAATCTCGGCGTCCGAATGTGGTTGATTCACGTGTTGCGCCTATTGCCGTGGGCACGGGACCGGCCATTCGCTTTAGGATGACATTTCATGCCTCATTCAGACACGATTCACCGCTGCTTGCGACCGACCAATGCCTCCTCTACAACCTCCGCCCGTCTCGTGCTTCTCATCGCGATGACCTCGCGTTACTTCAATTTGAAAATGGAAAGAATATGAAAGTTTTGCTTCGAGTCGGATCGGTCTTGCTCGCGTTGTCCACGGTAATGATGCCGCAAATGTGGCTGCGAGCTGCTGACGATAAGGCGGTTCCCACGGATCGCCTGCTTCCATCAGACGTCTCAGTCTATGTGTCGATACCGAGCGTGGATGACCTCAAGGCGCGGTTTGGCAAAACCGCGATGGGCGAAATGTCGGAAGACTCCGCGTTCGAGCCGTTCAAAGCGGAACTCACGAAAGCGTTGGAAAACGTTTCCAGCGAGATCGAACAAAATCTCGGCGTGACGCTCAAGGATCTTTTGCAAATTCCCAGCGGTGAGTTGGCCGTTGCCGTGATCACCCCTCCGGGCAAGAAAATCTCCGGCGTGTTGTTTCTCGATTTCGGTGACAGCGAGAAAACCATCGAAGCTCTGGTAGTGAAGGCGGAGAAGGGACTTGAAGAACAAGGGGCGACCAACGACGACGAAGAGATTGACGGCACGAAAGTCACCGTCTGGACGATGAAGAAGGATGAGGACTCCGAAGAGAAGCCGAATCAGTTGGTCTACTTCATCAAAGACACGATGCTCGTGGTGAGCAGTGATCTGGATACCGCGAAGGGGACTCTGGCCCGTTGGGACGGTAAGCACTCCGACACTTTTGCCGACAATGACAACTACAACCTGATTCTGAAGAAGTGCAGTTCGGAAGATGATGATGGGCTGCTGGTGTGGTACGTCAACCCGATGGGCTTGGTGCAGGCAGCGATGACTCAGGTGGCCGCCGCGAACCCGCAAGTGGCATTGTTCATGGGCTTCACCGAACCGCTGGGCATTAACGGCGTGAAGGCGATCGGCGGCTCGTTCGACATGGCGACCGATGATTTCGATAGCACGAGCAAGACCTTTTTGATGATCGAGCAGCCGACCAAAGGGCTGCTGAATGTGTTCCAATTCCCGGCGATCGAGCAGAAGCCGCCACGTTGGGTCACGACCAATGCCAGCGCCTGGTTCTCAATCAACTGGGATATCGCAGGGGCTTACAAGGCCATCGAAACGATGGTTGATATGTTTCGTGGGCCGGGGATGACTGCTGCGTTCATCGATCAGATCGCTCAGCAAGAACCCAACGTCCATCTGAAGAAAGACGTGATTGATGTGATCTCAGGTCGCATTCAGTTCGTGATGGAATCCGCGAAGAAGAAGGGTGAGACCGACGCTCAAGACCGAGTGGTCGTCGCTCTGGGCTTGAAGGACGCGAAGAAGTTCAAAGCGACGATGGCCAAGATCGCGAAGGCTCCCGGCTTTCCGGCAAAAGCTCGTGAGTTTCAAGGCTCGACGATTTACGAATTTGAGATTCCGGACTTCAGTGGCAGCGGAGAGCCGAAGTCCGGCGGCGTTGCGATTGGCCCAGACCATCTCCTCTTCAGCAACGATGTGACTGCGGTGGAGGCCATGCTCCGTGGCGACACTGACGGCGATGCACTGGTTGAGTCTGCTGAATACAAGCAGATCGCCGAGCACCTGCCGGCGAAGACTTCGATCGTCAGTTACTCGAAGCAGGATTCGCAGATTGAGACGTTGTGGGACACGGCTCGCAGCGGCCAACTTGGCGCGGCGTTGCCGGACATCGACTTCTCTAAACTGCCGGAATTCGACGCTGTGAAAAAGTACCTGACGCCGAGCGGCTCTTACACCGTGCCCGATAAGAAGGGTGTGTTGTTTGTCAGCTTCAGCAGCAAGAGCAAGAAGAAGTAAGGCGGCGAAGCCGCGATGTCACCCGCAGCGTCAGCGCGGGTGAATCGTGACGACACGGTGGCTAAC
>JANNDA010001097.1:0-7397 GCA_031387195.1 Planctomyces sp.
TTCCGGGGGGGGTGTTGCTTTCTTTTTTGTGGCCCCCCCCGGCTCCTCCGTTTGGCGCCCCAACCAAACATCCGGCCGGCGGGGGGGGGCCCGGCCCCCCCCGGGTTGTCTGCCCCCCGGCGGGGCGGGCCCCCCCCCCCCCCGCTCGCCAAAACGCGCGTGTCGCACATCCGATTCGCACCGCCGTTATCGACGCCGGTTCGCGGATGGCAGCGTGAAGCGCCGTCGCAACGAACCGCGGCTCACTCAACTCGGCAACTGGCTGACCTCTTGAAACCGCGAAACTCCGCCGCTCGTGAGCGCGGGACGCTGATTCACAAATGGTTCGAGCAGATCGAGTGGCTCGATGCTGGTCGCCCCTCTGTTGAAATGCTGCTTGTTGCGGCGAGCAGCCTGCGACCGCTGACACTCGATCCAGAATCCGTTCTGCTGGAGTTTTGGGCGATGCTCGACAAACCGGAGGTCGCGGAATTGTTGCGTCGCGATTTCGCACAACGACCGAATTGCGCTTCCCGCGTCTTGCGCGAATATCCGTTCGCCTGCCGTGTGAAGCAGACTTTGATTTCGGGGGTCATCGATCGGTTAGTGCTGTGGTCGGAGGCCGATCGGATTGTCGCGGCCGAGTTGCTCGACTTTAAGACGGATGCCGTGGCAGAGAGTGGTGCTGCCCTAGAGGCTCAGATCGCCGAATATCGTCCGCAGTTGGAGACGTACCGGCAGGCCGTCGCGCAGTTGTTTGGCCTCGAACTTTCTTGCATCGCCGCTCGGTTGATCTTCTTGCAACCTGGCCTCGTCGTCTCCGCTTGACTTTGTTTTGAGGCCGGGCCACTCTGGTTGCCGAATCATGAACGATGCCGGAGATTGATCATGCGCCGCTTGCGTTGGTTTCCCTTGATCGCAGTTTGTGCGGGTGTTGTTGTGTCGTCCGATGTGTTGCTCGCAGAGCAACTCGATGAGGACGCGGTTCGCAAGACGGTCCTGACGCGGTTCGATGAAAACCGCAACGACAAGTTAGACCTCGGTGAGGCGAAACAAGCTCGCGCTCGCCTGCGAAATCTCTTGGAAGACAAGTCCTCCCGCGAAATCAATATCCTGACGTGGCGTGAGGACATTCACGAATTATTGAAACGGTTCGATCAAGACAAAGATAACCGTCTCGCTACGGATGAAGTGGAAGTGGCTGTCCGAACGTTGGAGCGGATCATCCCAAAGGTTGAGTCCGAGAAGCCAGAAGCCGATTCGTCGATTTCGTTTGGGGCATCGAGCAATAAGTCGAGTGGTTCCGGCGCATCTGAGCGTGATCGAAGTCAACGAATTCGGCGAGGATCGGGACGTGGTGACATTTATGGGATCGGCATGAGTGGCGGCGGCTTTGGGAACTCGATGGGTTACACGGTTGGTGCGAGCGGATCGACGTTCAATGGTTTCGGAAACACCTTCGGTGGTGTGGGTAGCACAGGGGGCGTTTCTCAGGGAGCTTTGGGCAGTAGCTCGTACGGATCCGGATCGAGCTCTGCTGGTCGTCAGTCAGGATCATCGGGACTCGATACCCCAACAACCCCAGGCACAAATAGTCTGCCGCAGTCGTCCAATGGACTCGGTCCTCGGACAGACACACCTTCGAGCGGTACGCTTCCAGCAGGTGGCGGAACAAGACCAGGAGCGTTTCCTGATACGGGTTCAGCGAGCGGATCGGGGACGAAGCCGCCAGATGGATTAGCCGGTTCTGGTGGTGGTCCCGCTCGCCCTGGCCCCAAGGGTGGGGGCTCCAGTGGACCAACTCTGACTCCGCCAGTTGCCAAGCCCAACTTCTGATCGCCCTGAGTCTCTCATGCACCAACAATTCAATCCGAAAAACCGCGATCTGATCGTCAACATCAGCGGCAAACTTCTGCATCGTGACGAGGCAGGTGTCAGTCCATTCGACTCAGTGGTCCAAGGTGGCGATGCCGTTTGGGAAGGACTGCGGTTGTACTTCGGCCGCATCTTCAAACTGATCGAGCATCTCGCGCGATTGCGAAGTTCAGCGAAAGCACTGGCGTTCGCGCAAATCCCAAGCGACGACGAAATCATCGAACAAATTCGACGAACGCTGAACGCGAACGGAATGTTTGATGGCGTGCATATTCGCCTCACGCTGACGCGCGGAGTCAAATACACCTCCGGCATGGACCCGCGTTTGAATACCGTCGGCCCGACGCTCATTGTTCTGGCCGAACACAAGCTGCCGGTCTATGACAAATCCGGCTTAAAGCTGATCACCAGCAGCGTGCGACGTTTTCCGCCCGACTGTCTGGACCCGAAAATTCACCACAACAATCTCATCCAGTCGATCCTCGCCAAGCTGGAGGCCAATCGCGCCGGCGCGGACGATGCGCTGATGCTCGATCAACGTGGTTTTGTCGCCGAAACGAATGCGACTCACGTGTTTGTCGTGCGGCACGGTGAAGTCCTGACGCCGCGACTCGTCGCCTGCCCGGAAGGAATCACGCGCGATACAGTCTTGAAACTCTGTCGGACCAACAACATCCCACATGCCGAAACCGATCTCTCACTGACCGAGATTTATCGAGCCGACGAAATGTTTTGCACCGGCACGATGGGCGAATTGGCCGCAGTGATTGATGTTGATGGGCGCCAGATCGGCGAAGGATCGTTTGGCCCGATGACCGTCCGACTCAGCGAGCTGTTTACCGACCTGACTCGGAACGAAGGCACGGTGTTAATCTCTCCCCCATCGACGAATTGACCGCGTGTGAAATGCGTTGATTACTCCCCACCGACCCCGGTCGGTGGAAGTGTGATTGGAAGCTAACACGACGGCCTCGCCTTGAGCATTTCGCCCCCGCCGACCTTGGTCGGTGGAGCGATGACTGGATGCTGAGTTCCTGCGTGCGACGGTAGCATTCAATCATCGCTCCACCGACCAGGGTCGGCGGGGGCGTGTCACGCGGAGACGAAAACGAAGTCTAGCTTTCAGTCATCGCTCCACTGACGCGGGGTCAGTGGGGGCGTGACAAAGCCGGATGCCCCGTGACACACGCACGAAATCACGGTGCGTAGATTCGGCACTTCGGCAGCGCGTCTTGAAGTGTGCGAACGCCGGTTTTGGTCACTCGTGTGTGTTCCAACCACAGCGTTTCCAGTGTGGCGAACTTTGTCAGATGCTCCAGTCCTTTGTCGGAAATGTGCGTGTCCCGCAGCGCCAAGCTTTGCAAATAACTCACCGATTGCAGGTCGATCAATCCGCTGTTCGTGATCGCCGTCTTAGTCAGGTCGAGCGCGTTGAGATCTTTCCAGTGAGCCACAAGCTTCAAACTCACGTCGGTGATTTGAGTTCCACTGAGCCCCAAACGACGCAGCTTCGAGAGCCGTTTGAGTTGTTCCATTCCGTGGTCTGAAATCTCCGTGTCGTCGAGAAACAGATCTTCGAGCAACGTCATGCCTCCAATGGTTGCGAGCGCTTTGTCGGAGATCGCCGTCGCGCTGAGATTCAGAAATCGCAGACTCGGCAACGAGAGCAAGTGCTCGATTCCGGCGTCCGTCACGTTGCAGCGTGATAGGTCGAGCTTCCGCAGCGTCTTGTGATTTCGCAGCGGTTCGAACGCCGCGTTGGTGATCAGCGTTCCCTCGAAGTTCAGGGCGACAATCTCACCCTTGTCGTTGGTTTCCACCTCTGCGACCGCCGCCAGCGCCTTCGGCAAGTCATTCTGATTCTCCGCCAACGCTTTCACCAACGGGTCGGTTGAGTACGTGATCTCGCACTTCGGCAAGGCCGCGTGCAGAGCGTCGAGATCCTTCTGCGGCAGAATGACTCCGTTCAATTTCAGCCGCTGCAACTTCGCTAATCCGTGCAACGATTCGAGGCCACTGGCAATCTGTTTGCAGTCGCTCAGATCCAGTTCAACCAAGCTCGACAGCGGCTTGATGTGGACCAACCCGGCTCCCGAGACCGGCGTGTTGTCCAACCAGAGAACCTCCAACTGAGTGAGATCTTTCAATGCTTTGAGTCCCTGTCCGGTCACTTGAGTGCCTCGCAGCCCTAGCCGCAGCAACTGCTTCAATTGCGGGAGCAGCTTGGCGAGTTGCCCATCGGAGACCACGGTGTTCGTGAGATTGAGGACCGCGAGCTTCTTCAGCCCGACCAAATTGATCAGCCCCGCGCCGGTGACCTTCGTGTTCGATAATCCGAGCACATTCAAATTTGACAACGATTTCAAATACGTCAGTCCGTCGTTGCTCACATTTGTCTGACCGACATAAAGCTCCTGCAACGATGTCAGTTCTCCAACCGGTCGCATGCCCTCATCGCCGATCGGCGAGCGGTTCAAGTCGAGCATCACCAACTTCTTCAACGTGGCTAGCTTCTTCAGCCCAACCGCCGTGATCTTGTTGCAGTTGAGCGACAGTCGCTGCAATTCCGGAACGGCGGCCACGTGTTCGAGCCCCGCATCCGTGATCGGGCAGTCGATCAATCGGAGCGTAGTCAGCTTCGGAAGATCGGACAGCGCCGCGAGATCACCATCGAACACGAATTGCGTCAAAGTCAGCCCATCGTTGTCGCGCCAGCCGTGCGGGAAATGAATTTCAGTATTCGGCAGCAACTTCATCAGCCGCAAAGCGCCGGACACCGTCACGCGAGTTTCGCGCAACGAAACAGTCTTGAGTTTCTTGAGCGAGGCGATGTCGTCGAGTCCCGCATCGCTGACCACCGTTTGATCCAACCACAACTCTTCCAACTCCGTCATGCCCCGGATCGACTTCAGGCCCGCATCCGTCACTTTCGTGCCCAGTAAGCTCAGCTTCTGCAACGCCATCAGCGGAGCGAGTTGTTCCAACCCGGCGTCCTCAAAGCGCGGATGTTTGACATTCAGCGAGCGGACCTTGGCCGGATCTTTTTCATCGAGCTGGAATTGCCCGATCGCGTCCAGCGCCGTCAGCAAGTTCCCGCGAGCTTCCGCCAGCGCGATCACCAGCGGATCTGTCGGGTACAGGATACGGCATTTCGGCAGTGACTGCTTCAGCTCAGCCGCTTGAGCCGCGCTGACTTGCGTGCCGCTGAGATCTATTTGTTCGAGTTGCTTTAGTCCCTTGAGCGCAATCAATTTGCTCCCGGTCACGCGGGTCCAAGCCAATGACAGTTGCTTGAGGTTGGACAAACTGGACAACGCCGACAAGCCGTCATCGCTGACCGGCGTTTCTCGGAGGTTCAGCAACTCTAACTTCGTCAATTTCGCGAGTGATTTTAGCCCTTCGTCGCCGACACCGGTTTGATCCAGCCACAGCGAGGTTAATTCCGTGAGCTTGCCAATCGAAGCAGCGGCAGGATCAGTTACTCGCGTTCGAATCAGGCTCAACGTCTTCAAACCCGCAAGCTGTTCCAGTTTCTTCACGCCGTCATTTGTGATCGCTGTTCCCGCCAATGTGAGGTTTGCCAACTTCGACAACCCCGGCAGGAAATCCAACGCGGCATCGGTCGCCGTCAGTGGCAACGCCAACGAGTGCAACTGACTGAGACTTCGAATCGGCTCCAGCGCTTTGTCGGAAAGTTCGGTCGCCTGCAAACTGATGGCCGTCAATTGCGTGTGCCTGGTCAACGCCGCAGCGTCTGTTGCGGACGTGGATGGGTTCAGCGTCAGAATGCTCTCGGCCCAAATCCCTCGAGGAAAGGCGATTGCCACGTCACGACGCTGCTGTCCGAAAGTCAGCACTCCGTCTAATGTCACCGATGTTTGCGAAACATCGAGTTCTCGCAATCCACTTTGTCCCACAAACTTCGATAGACCAGCGTCAGTCACTTTGGATTCGCTGGCCCACAACACACGCAGCTTGGGCAACTCGGCCGCCACTGCCAGCGACTCGTCGGTCGCTGCGGGAGACAGCACCAAGACCTCCAAATCCCCCAGCAGTTTCAACGACTTGATGCCCGTGTCCGTGACGTTCGTCTTGAAGAGATTCAGTGTCGTGAGCTGCTTGAGATGACTGGCAACCTTCTCTAAGCCAGCATCCGTAATCCTCGTGTTGACGAGATAGAGCACTTTCAATTGGCTCAATGCCAGCAGCGGTTCGAGCCCGGCGTCGCTAATTGACGTGTCACTCAGATACAGCGCTTCGAGCGACGTCACCGCACCGACAGTCGCCATGCCGCTGTCCGTGACCTTCGTGCCTCGCAAATCCAACCCGACAAGATGCGGCAATGATTTCAGCGAGTCCAATACCGCGTCATCACACCGCGGATGATTCAGCAAATTGACCAGAACGACATGCCCCATGTCGTCCGTCTGCACTGCGGCCCCCAGAGCTTGCAGCACCTTTGCGGCCTCGGCCTCGGATGCCGCTGACTGCTTTTCTGGGTCGGGCTCCGTTGGCTTGATCGGCGCGAGCTTGCCTTTGCCAAGCGTCTGCTTCGCTCCCTCATCGGGCACGGCAACTGGGACCGGCGGAGGTTCCGATTTGGTTCCGCCACATCCAATGAGCGCCACGCCCGCGAGCGTGCCAACGAGTGTGCGGCGAATGGATCGAAAGCGGGTCAGGAAAGACATTGTTGGCATTCCACACGTGTCGTGATTGATGGCCGACGAAGTGTGCGAAAGGCTATCAATGAGAGTGATCACGGTCGATCAAGGAGTTCCTGAACTCGTTCCAAGGGGAGGTTGAGCCACAGGGCAATTTCTTCCGGTGCGAAGCCGGTATTCAACAGGCGGATGATCTGCCCGCGTTCTTCTGGATCGACTCGGCGAGACCGCTTCGGTGCGGCCGTCTGGTCTTCTGCGGGCAGTCGATTCTGATACTCCGGCTCGGAGACAAGTGGGCTCGATCGCTCCTCAAAAGCCAGGCAATCGTCCGCCAAGAGGACTTGAGGAAACTCTTCCAGCACTGCTTCCCACTCCGCAATGTCCCGATCGAGATCATCTCCCAAGTTGTCCAAGATGTGCCGATACGCGGTCGCTCGATCTTCCGGAGTGATGGATGTGCCGTGACTGGTCGTGTTTTTCTGAGGCATCGCTGCTCGCACGAAGTGTGGCCCGGTGAGTTCCGGACCGCGAGCGATCTGCTCTGTCCGCACGACGGCTCGCTGGCGCTTCACCGCAACTCGAACTTGCTCCGCCAGCGTCACCATCAAGCCAGCCAAAACCCCGATCCCGGCAATCATGCCCACAACAAACAATGACATTCGTTCGTTCCCATCCGTGGATATTTCGTGACACGCTCCGCGCGTCGTTTGACTCAAACTAACACTTCACAAACCGCCTCGTAGCCGGAAACGCCGAGTCGGAAAAGATCAATTTTTGGTATCCCCACTTCAATCGGGAGCACGACACACGTTGCGCGCGAACTGGGGTCAGGCACCGCAAAATTCAAAATTGGCGGAACAAAGCGTTGTTTACAAACCAGAC
>JANNDA010000578.1:0-4631 GCA_031387195.1 Planctomyces sp.
CACTCAGGACGCATTCCCACGTTGCTGAAAATGTTTCCCAACGCGCGGTTCATTCACGTGTATCGCAATCCGTTCGTCGTCGTGGCCTCGACGATGAAGTTGATGGATCGCTTTCTGCACATGTTTTCGCTGCAACGGCACGATTGGAATGCCGTTCAAGAAGATGTCTTGCAACGCTATCAAATGCTGATGGAACGACTGCTGCGCGACAAGAATCTGATTCCGCAAAACCAACTGTTGGAAGTCAGCCATGAGGAGATGACCTCGCAACCGATGCAAGTGCTCGAACGCATTTACTCGCATCTGGACCTGCCGGGATTCGAGGCCACTCAACCGCGTCTGAACGAGTACGTGCAGTCGATGACGAACTACGAAACCAACCGCTACAAGTTCGATGAAGCGACCGTCGCGCGCTGGACGCCGTTTCTGCAAGCCTCGATCGACCGTTGGGGATACGCCCCGCCAGCCAACAACACGTAGGACGGCGAAGCCGCCAAAGTCACTTCCAACAAGCGTTCAAGACTTGCGGATGAAGTCGGCGGCGTAGCTGCGGACTCGCTTGCCGTTGAGCACATGCACGTTGCGGAGTTGTTGCACCGTTTCTTGGCTGAAGCGATTCAACGGCACGTGGATCAACTTCTTGCGGTACTTCTTCGCCAAGCGCCGCCAACCAAGTCCGGGTGCCGATTCGCTGAGCACGGCGATGTGTCGGCTCTGGCTGTAAACACAGGCGGCGGCCAGCAAGCGTTCTTCCATCGTATCGGTGAAGTCGAATTGAGGATCGGTCCAGACTTCCGGAACCGGACGGGGCGGGAAGAGGAACATCGCACCGCCGTAGGTCGCGCAGCCGATTCCCGGCCCGACCATCTCCCGGCTGAAGTCAGTCGCGAACAAACACAAGGTCGATTCGTCGTGATGCTCGGCGATCCAAGTGATCCGCCACGGGTACTCGCGCGGATCGGCGGGCGAATCGAAGAACATCAACACGCAATCCAGAGTCCCGCGCGTCGGCGGGACGATCTTCACGTACAAATCGCCGGTGTGCCAATTCCGCAACGTCTCGCGAATGTCGAGCCCGTCTTTCAGGCTCGTCGAAAACTTTTCGCTGCGGACCAGGTCCGCTCCCAGCATGGCCAACGCGGTCTCTTTGACGTGTGTGCGAAATTTTTCGATGGCCACATCCTCTTCCGGCCAGGAGCACTGCTGAAAGGGATTCCAACGCATGCGCCATTCCGCCTGATCGATCTTCGGCGCGGGAGGCTTGAGCTGGCACGACCGCCAGACAATCGCCTGCCCCGGCAAGCGACTCTTCATCCGCACAATGTCACCGTCCGGCAATTGGGCGATTCCGTTCGTCATGCAGAGCTGCGGCCACGGCGGCGAATCGTTCGACTCGCTTTCGGGTGCGCCAGAAGGCACAAGCTGATCGGATTGTGATTGCGGCAAAAACGGGTACTCGCGGGCCATCTCCGCCAACTTGATCGCGAACTGATCGCCGGCGATTTGCTTCGCCGCAACGACGAGCGTGTACAAGTCGGGCGTCATTCGCCGCTCGATCAAACAGAGGTTGCGGACATATTTCAGATACGTCATCAGCATCTTCGGTGTGATTTTGCGAGCCCGCGATTTCAGCTCGTGTCGATACCTGTCGCGCGTTGCCAGCAATAACGCTTTGACGCCATCCACCGAAAGGTTCTCGTCATCGTCCAGCGATTGCCGAGCCAGCTCGTACAACCCGGTGATGAACGGCAACTCGCCGAGCATAAACACGTGCGTCAGCGGATCGTTCGTGAACAGTTCGGTCGCTTCGACATCGTCGTTCTCGGCGATGTCCACACGCCGATCGAAGTAGGCGTTCTTAATCCACGGCCAGTCCATCATCGAACAGACCAGTAAAACTCGCTCAAAGCGGCCTTCGAGTTCTCGCAGGCGATTGGCCATCCAAACCACGCGGGCATCCGGCTGACCCGGCGGAACGGGAGGGATCGTGGGTAACAACGCGGCCGCGAAGCGATCGATCGAGATTTGTTTGACTGGATACGGATCGGGATAGTACGCCGCCATGCTGACGAAGTTCGACGTTTCCAGATCAATGAACGCTCGCGGAATGTGCTCCTGCATCGCGATTCGCAACGCGGCAATCACCGGCTGACACGGGTCAATCGGAACGTAGCTGCAAGCTCGCGGGGCATTCTCGGCGAGCGATTCGAGATCGAAATTCCGCAGCGGTTGATCGTCTTCATCGCCGTCGTGCAAAGAATCGAATTCGTCGTCATCGTCATCGTCTTGCTCGCTGGCAAACGACAGCGGCTCTTCCTGCACGACCAACGACAACTGAGGCAGCCAAGTGATCGCCTCTTCGACGTGTTCTTGAAACGACGGCGGCAGCGGCACGGCCAGGCAATCAAACGGCTGATCCAGCATCACACGGCGCACCTCAATCGCGAGGTCGCCGCTGCCGTGAATCACGGGCAGCACCCAGATCCGGGGACTCAGTTTGAGAAAGTCAGAGAGCATTTCAACAATCACCAATCAGACTTATTCGTCGTCATCCTCGTCGTCATCGTCTTCGTGATAATCCGGATGCAGCGGGCTATCTGGCGAGAAGAAGAAATCTCCAAGCCCCATCGGAACGACGTTGCCGCAGAGCGTGGCTCGCTTACGTTCCGCGAGCGTCGCGAGATCGAGCGCGTCATTGCCCAAACAGCGCTTGAGGGAATCGAGCCAGATGGCGTCTTTGCCCAGCGGGTGCGACGGGTCTTGAGAGGCACGCTTGATCGCGTATCGCAAGACGTTAATCCCGTCACGCGTCGAGAAATCGAGCTTCAACTCGTGGGCTTGCTGCAAGAACTCGACCGTCAGATCGAGCATCTGAATGTCGGCGAACGGCAGATGATATTTCAGGATCGAGAGTTCGTCCTCGCGCGCCGGATGCTCCAGTTCGAGCGTCGGCTGCAAGCGGCTGAGGATGTAGTCAGGAATTTCAAACGTGGACTCGTCATCGTTCATTGTCACCGCGCACCGGAAGTCCGGATCGGCGGGGATCGTGATTCCAGCGACGATCGACTCCGCATAGCGCCGATGATCGAGCAGCGAGGCGAGACTCGCCCACGACTTCTCGTTCATGCGATTGCCCTCGTCGAGAATGCAGATTCCCCCAGTGACCATCGCTGTGACGAGTGGCGAAGCGTGGTAAATGATCTTGCCGCTCTCCGCCAACACGGGTGTCACCAGCAGATCTTCCGGTCGCGTGTCCGACGTGCATTGATAGATGTAAAGCGGTTGCTTGCGCTGCCGTGCTCCTGAGATTGCCAACGTCGTCTTGCCGATGCCGGGCGCACCGACCAATCGAGGCGTCAGCGGCAGATCACGCGGGTCAACGACCAGCCAACATGCGAGCAACTGCTTCAAAACTTCGCCCTGTCCGATCCACTGACCTTCCGTCGGATCTGGCTCGGCCAAGTAGAGTTTCACACCACTGATTTCAACATGTTTGGCCATCGAAGCGCTTACCCTCAAAACTTTCAAACCTGGAACTGTATTCCATAAAGCGGGCGTCGCCCGCGACCCATTGACTGACGTGTCGAGCATTGAAAAGTGGAAATTGGAAATTGGAGATTGGAAAATGGGAGAAGGACGCAGACGCAGCCATCAATTTTCAATCCTCAATTTCCAATCCTCAATTTTCAATTCCCTCAGAACACGCGTGCAAAAACACACGGGTTTCGGATAAAGACTCTAAAACCCCAAATGGCGTTGTATCGCCATGCTCTGATGAAGTCATCGGACTGGTTGGCTCACGAACGATTCACAAACTCGCCCGCTCCACCTGAACGAGGTTGTCGAAAAACGTCGCTCCGCCGCCGAGGTCCGTCAGCCGAGTTGGTGTCGTCGAGTTGCAGTTGCGATTTCCCAAGCTGTGCTTGTTCCACCAAATGCTTGGTGCCACGACGACGCCGGGACGAACCGTCTCTCCCACGATCGCTCGCGCGATGAACGAACCGCGATCATTAAAGATGTTGACCAATTCGCCGTGTTGAATGTTACGAGTCGCTGCGTCGAGCGAGCTGATCTCCAATTGCGGCTCAACCGCTGATCGCCGCAGCGAATCGACTTCGACAAACGTCGAATTCAAAAAGTGTGGCGACGGTGGGGACAATAACTGCAACGGAAATCTCGCGGCCAACTCCGGTGCGGAGTCCGGCGATTCCGCGGGTGGAATGAATGTCGGCAGCGGATCGAATCCCTGCTTCGCCAGTCGCTCACAATAGAACTCGCACTTGCCGCTGGGCGTCGGAAAGCCTCCGTTCACGAACGGTGCGGACAATGTCGTCCCCGTCGATGTTACAAATGCTTCGGACTCCAACACGTTGATCTTGATCGGCCCTTCGCGTTTCAAGCGGTCGAGAGTGATCCCCCGCAGCGCGAGCGGCACTTTGTCCGGCGCTGACGTTTCCCACAACAACTCGCGAGCGAGTTGCTCATCGCTGACCTCGAACAACTCCGATTCAAAATCGAGTCGCCGCGCGAGGCCACGAAAGACGTCGGTGTTGCAGCGTGACTCGCCCAGCGGAGCGATCGCCGGGACGTTGACCTGCACGTAATGATGACCGTACGAGCCGTGCAAATCG
>JANNDA010001141.1:0-2278 GCA_031387195.1 Planctomyces sp.
CATCGGACAGGACTTGTTTTTCTGCAAGACCAGTTTCAACCACGGCGACAGAACTGCGCAACTTCAAAGAGCGTCAGCGAGGGCGTCGTCACGGTTCGCCCTCGCTGACGCTTCGGGTTACATCGCGGCACACCACTTCCAGCATGAGTAGTCCGTGAAACATCCCAGTTAATCGTCTGTTTTCTCTTCACCCCCAGTCAGGAGTTCGAACCATGAACGAAGCCAAGTCCACCAAGTCACCCAATTTCCTTCGCGACCAGTTCATCCTCACCGCCATCTTGGTGGTCGCGTTGATCTGCCGCAGTTCGTTGGTCTCCTCACCGAAGCCGCAGACCGAATTGGCCAAGCAACCAGCGTCAGTTTCCGTCGGATCGGAAAAAATTGCGGACGCACGATGACTCGGTTCGTTTGATCAATCTCAACCGTTATGGAGTCAAAGTCATGCTGGTTTTGACACGGAAGTCAGGACAGGAATTGGTCATCAACGACCAGATACGTATTCGCGTGCTGTCAACTCGAGCGGGGTCAGTGCGTCTGGGGATCGAAGCCCCCCAAGAAGTCTCGGTTCTTCGCGGCGAAATTGATCTCGTGGGACGACTGCTCTCACGCTTTCAACCGGACATCCAATCCGGCAGCACAAAACGCCTCGCTAAAACCCCCCGGTGAAACCATTCCCTCAAGATGCGATGGAGTTCCAAAATGACGATCCAGATTGCGGTCTCCCAGCAGGAACGCTCCACATTGGACAACCGGCTTTGGGACGAGGATGAGGCGTCGGAGGAGCTCGCGCTTGATCCCGTCAAAGTGTCGATCGCCCGACTTTCCGCCGTGGACATTCACCGGATGAATCGCCTCGATCTGATCGACTTGGTGGCATTCTCCGAACTTTTGTTCCTGTCACCTGAGAAGCTGCAACACCTGCGTTTCATGGATCAGGCTGAGTTGAAGATGCTGGCTTTTCTGTCACGGCGGAGTTGTCGTCACTTGGTGAATTCGAGTTACAAAAAGTGGGGCGGGAGGGCACCGTTCCCAAGTGCGGCGTGAAGAGCGCGTGTTCTGTCACCGAGCGGTCGAACAATTAGGACGACTTGCTAAAGAGACGGTGAACAGACACCTGCGACAAAAATCGGAATCACGATGGTGATACTAGGAATCTGTTGCGTTGTGCTCGTCGTGCTCACAACGGTCATTCATTACGACGTTCTGCGGCTGCTGACGGTCGGCCTTCCGTCCCTGAAACTGCCCGCGCGCACGAAGCTCATCGTGGTCATCCTGGGAGCGTTCTTCGCTCACGCCTTGGAGATCCTGCTGTACGGAGTCGCGTTCTACGCCCTCAGCAAATACTCGGATGCTGGCACGCTGGGTGACCCCAGCAACACTTCTCTGCCGCATTGTCTGTACTTTTCGGCGGAAACGTTTTCGTCGCTGGGATACGGGGATCTCGTCCCTCGTGGCGGGTTACGACTGCTTGCAGGGACCGAAGTTCTTAACGGACTGCTCTTGATTGGATGGTCTGCGTCCTACACCTATATCGCGATGGAGCGATTTTGGGGCAACGGCGGTCAAGGAAACGCTGCGGCTGTTTTCCAAAGCGGCGCTGATGCGGGCGTGACAGAACCTGACATCGCAGCATGATCACAGCAACGTGCCGCGCAGGATCAGCATCCCGACGGTGAAGTAAATCACCAAGCCAGTGACATCCACGAGCGTCGCCACGAAGGGGGCCGACGAAGTGGCGGGGTCGAGGCCGGCACGTTTCAGCAGGAACGGCAGCATCGAACCGGAGAGTGTGCCCCACAACACGATGCCCACCAGCGAAATGCCCACAGTCGCTCCGACCAACGCCCAGTGCGGGCCGTAGATGTTGCTGAAGAGGCTCCAAATCGCGATCCGCAAGAAGCCGATGGTTCCCAGAAGTGTGCCCAGGATCAGACCAGACCAGAATTCGCGGCGGCACACGGACCACCAATCGCGCAGCCGGACTTCGCCCAATGCCAATGCTCGGACAATGAGCGTCGCGGCTTGCGAACCGGAGTTGCCGCCGCTGGAAATAATCAGCGGCACGAACAGCGCCAACACAACTGCTTTCGCGATCTCGTCCTCGAAGTAGCCCATTGCCGTCGCCGTCAGCATCTCGCCGAGAAACAACACCACCAGCCACGTCGCTCGTTTACGGACCATCGTCATCAGCGGGGTCGTGACATACGGTTCGGTGAGCGCTTCCAAGCCGCCGAATTTCTGGATGTCCGCCGTGGCCCCCTCTTCGGCCACGTCCAGC
>JANNDA010001142.1:0-3494 GCA_031387195.1 Planctomyces sp.
CCCCGTTCGCCTGCTGTTTTATTCCTACGAGTTTGCCTTGCGATCATCGCTTGCGCCAATGCGGTGGCGGCAGATGATCAGCGGCACTGGTCGTTTCGCCCGTTACGACAGCCGCCGCTGCCGACTGTCAAAGATCCCTCGCGAGTTCGCACTCCCGTTGATCGCTTCGTGCAAGCAAAGTTGGAAGCGGGCGGATTTTCGCTGACTCACGAAGCCGATCGCTCGACGCTGATTCGCCGTGTGACCTTTGATCTCACGGGGCTTCCTCCGACGCAGCACGAAGTCCGCGAGTTCGACGCCGATCGCTCTCCGGACGCTTACGAACGGATGGTTGAACGAGTTCTTGCGTCACCCCATTACGGCGAACGCTGGGGCAAGTGGTGGCTTGATGTCGCCGGTTATGCCGACTCGAACGGGTATTTCAACGCCGACAGTGATCGACCACTCGCGTACCGATATCGCGACTACGTCATTCGTTCTTTCAACGCCGATAAGCCGTTCGACGAATTCGTGCGCGAGCAAATTGCTGGTGACGAACTCAGCGGCTTTGACCCACAACAACATGAGCGTTCTGCGACGCCGCGAATGATCGAACTGCTCGAAGCGACGCACTTCCTGCGAAATGGTCCAGACGGTTCGGGCGAAAGCGACGGCAATCCGGAAGAGGTCCGCATTGATCGTTATTACGCGCTCGACGGAGCGCAGCAGATCTTGTCGTCGTCATTGCTCGGTCTGACGATCCAATGCGCCAAGTGTCACGATCACAAGTTTGAACCGATCCCGCAGCGGGATTACTTCCAACTGCAAGCGCACCTGTTTCCAATCTTCAATTTGGAGAAGTGGATTAAGCCGAACGACCGTTTCACCCACGCGAGTCTCGCAGGTGAAGTCGAAGCGTGGGAATCGCGTCAGCAAGAACTTGAGCGACAAGTTGCGGCTGCACGCACGGACTTCAATCGCTGGGTGCGCGAGCACCGACCGACGGCCGCAGCGCTCTTCGCCGATGATTTCGAGGGACCGGAGACGACGTTCGCAGAGAACTGGTCGAACACCGCTCCCGGCGATGACGCGCCGGGCGGAACGGCCGTTGTGCATCTCGTCACCTCGAATGTCACAAAGCTGGAACCTCCCGCTGCTGGGCGTGTGAATGGCACGCTGCAACTTATCGAAGGGGGAGCGACCGGCGATAAATGGCTCTCGACGAAACAAGCCTTTGATTGGACGCCGAACAAACCGGGCGAGTGGATTCAGGTGTCGTTCGACTTGCTCGACAACAAGGTGCGTCCCGATGAACCGGCCGCCGCGCGGATTGCGTTCTTTCTGTCACTGTGTGATTTCAATGACAACGGAAAGATCACTGGCGGCAACATTCTGTTCGACGGCAATCCCGCTGGAGGCGCGGCGGTCTTCGTGGATTATCCCGGCACCGATCAAGCACAACGCGGCACGATCGGCACGAGCGGTTATGTTCCCGGTCGCAACTTTGGCGTGCGCGTCACGAATGTTGATGGCAAGAAATACCGGCTCGAACAGTTGGTCGATTGGATTGCTGAAGACAAGCCGCTCGATCTCTCCGCCGATGACCTGCCCGACGGCGGCTTTGGTTTTGAGTTCTGCTGCGGTCGCAGCTTCATCGTGGACAACGTGGTGATTGAATCATCGTTCGGAAAGTCGAACGATGAGGCGACTCAAGCGACGCTAGAAATGTTTCGCGAAGAGTACGACGCCCGCCGTAAAACGCTGACTGAGACCGTACAAAATCTTCAGCAGCAGCAAACGGCTCGCCCCGGCAAGATCGCTTGGGCGACTGACCTTTCGGCTGATCCGCCCGATGTGCCGCTGCTCGTGCGAGGCAATGTGATGACTCCGGGAGAACTCGTTTCAACCAAGACGCTCGGTGCGCTGACTGATGTCGCTGTGCAAGACCGAGATCGCAAACCAGACACAACGCTACGAACGACCGGTCGCCGATCATCACTCGCGAATTGGTTCACACACCGTGATTCGCGAGCCGCCGCGCTCATGGCTCGCGTCCAAGCGAATCGCGTCTGGCAGCGTCACTTCGGACGAGGGATCGTCGCGACTGCGGAGAATCTCGGCGTGAGCGGTGCGCCGCCGAGTCATCCAGAACTGCTGGAGTGGCTGGCGGCAGAGTTGGCGGGAAACGCTGATTTCAAATCTCAGATTTCAAATTTGAAATCTGAAATCTCCGCCTCCTCGGTCATCGCGCAACCGTGGTTGCTCAAACGCCTGCATCGAGCGATCTTGAATTCAGCCACGTACCGGCAAGCCAGTTCGCTCAATGAATCAGCCCTCGAAGCCGATCCGGACAACCGGTTGCTCTGGCGATACCCCGTTCGCCGTTTAGATGCGGAAGCCATTCGCGACGGGATGTTGAGCGTCAGCGGAGAACTCGATCGCCGCTTCGGTGGACCGTACATCCCCACGCAACGATCGAGTGCCGCGGAAGTGCTCATCACGGAAACACAACCGGGAGCGAAACGGCGGTCGATTTATTTGCAGCAGCGACGAACTCAAACCGTCAGCCTGCTGGGCTTGTTTGATGCTCCGTCAGTCACCTTCAACTGCGTGCAACGACCGACCACGACGATGCCACTGCAATCGCTGAGCCTCATGAACTCCGAGTTCGCCTTGTCTCGCGCGCGTGAGTTCGCCAAACGTTTGGACCGAGAGTCGCCGCCCGATCCGCGCCACCGGATCCGGCTGGGCTTTGAGCTGACTGCGGGCCGGTTGCCGAATGACGAGGAACTGCGACATTCGTTGCAGTTCCTCGAAGAGCAAGCCCGCGTTTATGAACCCGCCGCCGACGCATTCACCCGCGCGTGGTCAGACCTGTGTCAGATGCTGCTCGCTTCTAATGGATTCCTGTATGTCGAATGACGTTCGCCACCTTTCATCGTTACGCCTTACGGAGATCGCTGACATGCTGCGCCCAGTCTGCTGTTTGCCGCTGCTGTTGTTGGCTCTGATCATGCCCGCGACACACGCGGCCGAACTACTGTTTCCGCAGGAGCGGCAAGCGTATTACTCGAACGAAGCGATCGAGCTGGCAGTGGTCGGACTCACGGACGGAATGAAGGCGACTGTCGATGTTTTGCCGAGTCGAACGGGGCTTGTGCCGCTGAAGTTTGAACTCGCTGGGCCGGGGACGAAGACCGTGGAACTGACGTCGGGCTCACTGGCACCGGACGTTTATTCGATCACGCTCGATGGCAAAGAAGTCGCGAAGTTGACGGTCAGCACCGGAGTCATCGACTCGACGCTGTTCGTTTCGCAGACGGCGGGGTTCAACGAGCTCAAGCCCGGCGGCGCGAACTTCATGGTCGGCAACGCCTTCTCGTTCGGACGGCTCGACCCACAGCAGACGGGGCCGAGCCTCAGTCCGCGCGGCATCAAGACTCAGGGAATGCGCGTCTTCGAGGAGGCGATCGCGGCCAACATGCCAACGATGGTCTACATGTATTGGACCGGTT
>JANNDA010001164.1:0-3897 GCA_031387195.1 Planctomyces sp.
TGAATCAAGGTTATTGCCTCACTGGATTGCACACCCACAAAGCTCAGTCCTACGGATCTCACTTCCGCGATCACTCCGACTTCTGCGACAGCCAAGACGACATCGTCGGCACCGATCCGGCCGACGAAGGTCGAAACCGCTACTAAGAAAAACGCAGCCACAAGCTTCCAGCTTGTGAGCGTTCCTCGGCAAGCCGGCAGCTTGCCGCCACGTGAGAAAAGGCTGACGAATCTCTCACCGTCAGCCACCCGCCGCCAGTTGCTCACAGCCTCTCTGACTCTCTCTCAACTCTTTGATGCGAACCCTCGCCAGTGTGACTGGCGAGGGTTTTATTTTTGTAGATCTGACTCCTCCGGCTTGAGCGCCACGATGTCTGCGGCCACGATGGTCTCTCTCGACATCGCCATTCGACGCACTCAGGAGTCACCGAGGCATGAGTCGTTCGCAAATTCGATTTTCTGGCCGACGCGTATTCGTTGTGCTGGTCCTCCTGTTGATGTTCTCACAACTCATCGCAGCGGTCTCCGCCGATGAGCCGTTGTCATTCAATCGAGACATCCGCCCGATCTTGTCGGACGCCTGCTTTCAGTGTCACGGGCCGGATGCGAAACAGCGTCAAGCCGATCTGCGGCTCGACAATGAATCGCAAATCTTCGAGAACCGCGACGGACATCGCGGACTCGTTCCGGGTGATCCGTCAAAAAGCGAATTGTTCCGACGGCTCACTTCGACCGACGCAGAAGAACGGATGCCGCCGCCGAGCAGCGGGAAAAAACTCACCCCACAGCAGATCGAAACGATTCGCCGCTGGATCGAGCAGGGGGCGAAGTGGCAATCACACTGGGCGTTGATCGCACCGTCGCGTTCCAAACTGCCGGTGGTCAACAACCGCAATTGGCCGAAGAATGCGATCGATCATTTCGTACTGGCTCGTCTGGAGCACGACGGTTTGAAGCCGTCACCTGCTGCCGATCTCGCGACGCTGTTGCGGCGAGTAACGCTTGATCTCACGGGCTTGCCACCCTCGATCAGTGAGATTGAATCGTTCCTGAATGATGACTCGCCACACGCTTATGAAAAGCTCGTTGACCGTTTGCTCGCATCACCGAGATTCGGTGAGAAGTTCGCGCGGCCGTGGTTGGATGCCGCTCGATACGCCGACACGTCCGGCTATCAATCCGATGGCGAACGAAGCATGTGGCGTTGGCGCGACTGGGTCATCGACGCCTTCAACGACAACCAGCCGTTCGATGAATTCACGATCGAGCAACTTGCCGGTGATCTACTGCCGAAGCCGACGCTGGATCAAATCCTCGCCACCGGCTTCAACCGCAATCATCGCGGCAACGCCGAGGGAGGGATCATCCCGGAAGAATACGCCGTCGAGTACGTCGTTGATCGCGTCGATACGACTGGGACCGTCTGGCTCGGCCTGACGCTCGGTTGCTGCCGCTGTCACGACCACAAGTTCGATCCGTTCTCGCAGAAGGAGTACTACCAACTCTTCTCGTTCTTCAACAACGTGCCGGAACGTGGTCGAGCGGTGAAGTTCGGCAACTCGCCGCCATTCATGAAGACGCCAACTCGCGCGCAGCAACGGCAATTGCAGGCGATGCAGTTCCAGCAGGGCTTCCTCGAAGGCTTCAGTGAAGAGTGGCTGAAAACCGTGCCGACCGTCGAGGCGGTTTGGGCGCGACAACTGACTCAAAAGTTGCCGCGCGAAATTGATTGGACAGTGATTCGTGGCGAAGTGTTGCACTTGCCATTTGATCGCGACGGTCAGCCGGCTCCGTCTGCCAACGGTGCGACGAAAAAGGAGCGACATCAACCGCAACCACTGGGACCGAACTCCGGGCCGCCGGTCATCAAAGAGGCGGATCGTGCTCCGGTCGAACTGGGCGAGGGTCGCCTCGGCAAAGCGGCGCAGTTCGACGGGCAGCGACGTTTCGCAGTCGGGGACATTGCCAACATCGGCTTCTTCGAGCCGTTCTCAATGTCGGCGTGGATTCGAGCCGATGCCGTCTCCGGCACGATCCTGTCACGCATGTCGGATGATGCGAACTCGGACGGGTACAACTTGTGTCTCGATCATGGCAAGCTGCAACTCAACCTCATCAAGCGTTGGTTGGATGACGCGATGCGCGTCGAAACGGTTGACGCGATTCCGCTGAATCAGTGGGTGCATGTTGGCGTGAGCTATGACGGCTCGCGGCTGGCAAGCGGCGTCAAGTTTTTCATCAACGGCACACTCGCGAAGCCTCGTGTCGTGCTCGATGAACTCAACCAAGCGTTCGCCTCGAAAGATCTGTTTCGTATCGGTTATGGCGGGCTGACCCCGGCGTTTCGCGGGGCGATCGACGAGGTGCGGTTGTTCGACGTGGCGTTAGACGATGACGAGATCGCGATCTTGTCGGTTCCGGAATCGGTCTCACGCATTGCAGAGTTACTCGCGGACCAACGCTCGACCGCTCAATCAAAAAAGCTGCGTGAATGCTTTTTGACGGAGCATGCCCCGGCCCACATTCGCAACGCGCATCGGGAACTGCGGCAACTCGAACTGGACGAGCGGCAGTTCGTGGAATCGTTCCCGACCACAATGGTCATGGCGGAGACGCCGGAGCCGCGGCCGACTCACCTGCTGTTGCGCGGAGCCTACGATCGGCCGGGTGAGCGAGTCGCTCCCGGAGTACCGAAAGCCCTCCCCGCACCGCTGGCTCAACATGACCGAGTCAATCGGTTGGACCTCGCTGAGTGGTTGGTGTCCCCCGCAAATCCTCTGGCCGCGCGAGTCACCGTGAATCGCTTCTGGCAACAACTCTTCGGGCAAGGACTCGTCAAGACCGTCGATGATTTCGGTTCGCAAGGTGACTGGCCCTCGCATCCAGAGTTGCTGGATTGGCTGGCGATGGAGTTCATGGGTCAGGCTTTCCAGCCTGACTCGGTGCGCGATGACGCGTCGAGAACCGATCGAGTCGGCCTGGGAAGGCCGACCTACGCGTGGGACATCAAGCGCTTGATCCGCACCCTCGTCACCTCAGCCACCTATCAGCAATCGTCGAAAGCCTCGGCCGATCTCGCCGCGCGCGATCCGGACAATCGACTGCTCGCACGTGGCCCGCGATCACGACTGTCGGCGGAGATGGTCCGCGATCAGGCGCTCGCGGCCAGCGGTTTGCTGACCGAGCGACTCGGCGGGCCGTCGATCAAGCCGTATCAACCGGACGGTTTGTGGGACGATCTCCAGAACACCGAAAAGTACGTGCAAGATCACGGCCCGGACTTGTATCGCCGAGGCTTGTACGTTTTTTGGAAGCGGACGATCGCTCCGCCGGTGATGGTCACGTTCGATGCCGCTGGTCGCGAAGCCTGCTCGGTGCGTGAGACGCGCACGAATACGCCGCTGCAAGCGCTCACGCTGCTCAACGAAGTGAGTTTTGTGGAAGCGGCTCGCAAACTCGCCGAGCGAGTGTTGCGAGAAGGGGGCTCCGACGTTGATGGTCGTCTGCGATTTGCCTTTCGGCTCGTGTTGACGCGCGATCCCAGCGTGCGAGAAATCGCGGTCTTGCGACGTGGGCTGGAACAACACCTCAACCACTATCGGCGACATCCAGCGGACGCCGCGGAGGTTCTCCGCACGGGCGAATCGCTCGCCGATTCAACGCTCAACGCCATTGAGGTCGCGGCGTGGACAGCGATGAGCAGTTTGATTTTGAATCTCGACGAAGCGCTGACGAAGGAATAAGGCGGCGAAGCCGCAAAAGTAACCCGAAGCGTTAGCGAGGGCGGACGCTTCACCAAGCAATGACTTCAAAGTCTCTTGGAACCCCCGCCCACGCTAACGCGTCGGGTTACTTTTGCGGCTTAGCCGCCTTATTCCTTCGTCAGCGCTTCGTCGCG
>JANNDA010001190.1:0-1573 GCA_031387195.1 Planctomyces sp.
ATCCGGCGAGCGGAGGAATACGGGGTGTCGGACAAGTTTGAGGCACAATGAAGTCCTTGGGCTTTGGCGGAGGGATGTCGATGAGTAAAGTGTTTGCACGAACGTCGAAATGCAATCCCTGGAGATCGAGTCATGCTCCGCGTGCTTGGCCAATCCGGAAAACTGTGTGATGGAGTGACTCGCCGCGAGGCGATGCGCGTCGGTGGGTTGTCGCTGTTCACGGGAATGACGCTGCCGCGATTGCTCCACGCGGCGGCAACGAATCCGACATCGCAACCGGGGCGAGCGAAGTCCGTGATCTTGTTCAATCTGCTCGGTGGGCCGAGTCAGCAGGACATGTTCGATTTGAAGCCGGACGCTCCCGTCGAAGTTCGGGGTGAATTCCAACCGATCAGCACCTCACTTCCTGGTCTGCAAATCTGTGAGCATTTGCCGAACACGGCCAAGCTCATGCACAAGGCGTGTCTGATTCGGACGGTGACGCACGGCTACAACGCTCACAACCCGCTCAACGTCATGACCGGATTCAGTGGCGGCAAGTTCGATCAGTTGCGGCCCGAACCGACTGACCCGCCCGATATCGGAGCGGTGTGTCAGTATCTCGGCATGGGCTCGCGCGACATGCCGGGTGCGGTTTGTCTGCCGTGTTATCCCGGCTGGGGCGAGAGTTCGATGTATCCCGGCATCCGTCGGCCCGGGCCATACGGCGGTTTCCTGGGAAGCCAATACGATCCGCTCTTCGCCGTCTGCGCGCCGAAGTTCGATCGCGAACCGAAGGTCGCGTACTACGATCAAGTCATCCCGATGGGCGAGCCGCGATTGCCGACTCTGGATGAACTGCCGGGGATCACGGTGAATCGTCTCGACCGCCGCCGTGCGATGCTCGATCAGCTTGACTCTCAGTTTGAAGAGACGCGGCGTTCGGGAGCGATCGACCGGCTGAATCATTTTCAGCAACGCGCGTTCGACATGCTCATCTCTAGCAAGACGCGTGACGCGTTTGATTTGTCTCGCGAACCCGACTCATTGCGAGATCGTTACGGTCGAAACATGAGCGGTTCGAGCCTGCTCATCGCGAGGCGGCTCGTCGAAGCGGGAGTGCCGTTCATCAGCGTTCATGCCGAAATCTTTGGCCGTTACGGACATTCTTACGACATGCACGAGAACAATTTCTCGATGCTCAAAGACTCGAATCTGCCGATCCTCGACACGGCGTATCCCGCGCTGATTCAAGACCTCGAATCGCGAGGATTGCTCGACAGCACACTGGTCGTAGTGATGGGCGAGATGGGCCGCGCTCCGAGGGTCAACGGCAAGGCCGGCCGAGATCACTGGCCGCAATGCGGTTTCGCACTGTTGGCCGGTGGCGCAATGAAGCCCGGCTGCGTGTACGGCACGAGCGACAAACAGGCCGCGTACCCGATTGATTTCCCGGTCAGCCCCGGTGATCTGTGCGCGACGATCTATGAACTGCTCGGCATTTCGCACGAGGCCACCGTGCCCGACAGTCTCAATCGACCACATCACATCTCACACGGCGGCCAGCCAGTGTGGGACGTGTTGGCGTAATGGC
>JANNDA010001213.1:0-2117 GCA_031387195.1 Planctomyces sp.
TGATCCGCCTCCTTGCGAATGATCCAACGAGCCTCCTGCTCATCAACGATGAGTCTCCCAAAAACACTCCTTTCGGGAAACATCTCATTCAGGACCGCGTGGAGTATATCTGCGTGCGTGTTCCCGGCCTGGAAGACCCGGTGTATTGGGACTATCTCACACGGCAAGAACAGCGGCTCAAGGAGTTTCGTGCGAGTTTCTCGGCAACAACTTGGCCACATGAGCCTGACTACCTAAATGTTTGCGGCTTCTTTGTGATTCCCAGTAACGAGATTAAGACAAATACTGTGCGAGCTACGATTTTGTCATCTCGCACTACGCGCTGTCCGTATTGGGGATACTTTGCGTGGGGCTACGATCACGAGGCTTGTCGAAGTAAATGGCAGGCCGCTCAGAGTTCGCTGCCTCGATAAGACGTCAACGATTGGGCAGTCAGCCCTCTGTCTTCCGCCACAACGTGGCAGCCCTATGCCAGCCCAGGCCATCGGCCTCGTTGTTCCACAAAACTTTTAGCTGGTTTTACGATTGCCGGGGCCAAAGAGATCCCAGCAGAGGGCCATGTCGTGCATGCGTTGCAGTCCTTTCCAGATGGTTTCGCTGCCGGGTTCATCGACGCGAGGCCGGTTGATGTAGCCGCCCAATTGAGCCACCATGCGTACCATCTCTTGCAGCTTGGGCGGTGTTTCCGGCGGTGGCCGCTGTTGAGTCACCTGATACACGGCCTTCCATTCCGAGGCTTCGAAGATCGCTTCGCAGTCCAGGTCCGGAAAGTCTCGACCCAGGCGGGTCACATACAGAGTGCGCCACGAGACCAGCAGCGCCACCGCAAGGTAGCGCGTCACACGATCCAAGTGCTCGAAGCGTCGCCATTCGATCCGGCAACCCTGCTTGAGGACGCGAAAAAACACCTCGATCATCCACCGCAGGCAATAGGACTGGATGACCCGCAGGACTTACTCCGCCGTCGTGATGGGCAGGCTGGTCAGCAGCAACCACTCGATGGGTTCTTCCCCTTCCGGCGGGTGGATTTCCCGCACCAGGACCGCATTGACCGTCACGTCGGGCAGCTTCCGATCCGGGCGATACGGAGCACGCAACGTGACCGCACACGACCGCACTTCGACGGTGGCTTGACGCGACTGGCGAGCTTGCCGACGACCACGCGTTTCACAACTGACTTTGGGCTCGCGGCCACGCACGCTGACCTCATAGATCGACAACACCGCTCCCGCTTCGACCGCCTCAGACAAGTGTGTGGCCGCATCGCTGTCGGCACCCTGCTGGGTGCGCAACGCTCGATTTTGGCAGGCCCGCACAATCCAGTGGGCCCGCTTCGGGGCCGCCTCGCCGTCGTGCGTCTCGTCCGCGACGGCCTGTCCCGCGACGAGCAATTCGTAAATGTCCGACTCACTGTCCGCGACCATGATGATCTCGGCCTCGGGAACCAACGCGGCCACCGTGTGAGCCTCTTGCAGACCGGTCACCCAGCGCAGGGATTCCTTGTCTTCGATCGGCAGGCTCTTGCACAGTTTGACGCGTGTGGCCTTGTTCGGTTTGTTCTTCAGCGGTGGCGGATTCTCACGTGTCCAACACTGGGCCGAGACCGTGCCCAACGGCACGCCTTCGGGACTCAACGCGAGCAACGGATGAATGAAGCATCCACGCCGCGAACCCTCATCCAACGGTCCCGCGCCGATGACCTGCTGTTCGGGTCGAGTCAACTCAATCTCGGAGGTATCCTGCGCCAGGATGACGGTTTTGTGCTGTCGCATGCGCGTCAGAGTGGCTTCCCGATGCGGAGCCAAGATAGCGTCAAATTCGACATGGGGATTATCGAAGAAGCGATAGGCCGCCTCGGTCTCAGCGCGTCCGCCGCCAACCGCTGCGGGAATGCTGGCCGCAGGCATCGCCGCCAGATCCGAGACCAGCCGTTTGAGTCGCCGATTGCGCTGCTTGTGTTTGAGATTCACCGTCCCCAATTCTTCCTCCACCCAGCTTGCCACCATGCTGTTGCTCCATCCTTGAAACCAAACGTCGATTTGTCCGCCACCGCAATACTCTCGCGAGTCGCGGCAATCACGTCGTGTTTTGTGGAACAACGAGGCCGATGGCCTGGG
>JANNDA010001228.1:0-4002 GCA_031387195.1 Planctomyces sp.
TGCCAATGTCGTCTTTCGCTCCGCGATAGAACGCCCTTTCGCGGAGCGAAAGGCGACAAAGTACGTGCCATTGGGCTAACACCCTGCCGCTTGCCAACGCACTCCATTGGCGGGCCTACTCCAGGGCTTGAGCGTGCTGCGCAATCAAATGTATGCGCTTTGCGCAAATGATTAGCGCCATCTATTTCTTCTATAAGAGCACTGCGGATTACCCCATTTCTATAAGACTTGCGGCAGGCCGGTACTGCATTGCGCATGAAGATCGCTAGCTTCTCGCCCGCGTACTTCTCCCCGCCGCCGCTCGCGCGACGGGCTCGTGCTCAAAACATGTTCTCTCACATCTTTGCTCTGGGGACGCTCATGAAATTCACCTCTTGGTTGTCGTTGGCTCGTCATGTTTGGAGTCGGTCGAATCGGAGTTCTCTGCGTCGAATTCGACACGCTCATTGGAGTCAGACACCAGGAAGAGCGACGAAGCTGGAATGCCTGGAGACACGCAGTTTACTCACCGCTCCGGTTGTGGGCGCACTGAGCGGATTGATCACCGTTGGCGAAGGATCAACGGCCAATAACACCGGCACATTCAGCGACGCCGAGGGGAATGCGACGGTGACGTTGACGGCTTCGGTCGGAACCATCGTGTCCAATGTCGCGGGGACTTGGTCCTGGTCGTTCAACACCAACGATGGACCAAGCCAATCACAAGTGGTGACGATCACCGCGACCGACAGCTCCAGCGCGACGAGCCAGGCGGCCTTTAATCTGATCGTCAACAACGTCGCACCGAGCGACGGCGTGGCGATCGGACCTGTGACATACACCGGGGCACAGCTCAATGGCCTCGTGACTTCAGGACTGGCAAGTTATCCGAATGGAACGCATAGCCTCACCGGCAGCCGGCTGGATCTGACGGCAACAGTCGCCTTGAATAACATCCTCTATCGCATGCCGCTGATTCCGGCGGGGCGATTGACGAATTCCGATTCGGCCAACTTCGTGATCACGGCGGATTGGACGAAGTTATCGACGGATAATGATTTTGGAATTCTCATCAGCGACGGCGTCTCGACCGTTGGTGGAATGCTGGGAGATCAGGACTTCTTCTGGGGCGAGCAGGGCGCAGACGGCGGAGATCGAGTCATCGCTCCGTCCTTTCCCTCACTGGGGACGATGGCACGCGTGATGCCATTCACACTGGAAGTGGACATTAAACCGAGTAGCCCGACGAGCACCGGTATCACGATCCGCGGGACGAACGGCAGTGGCTTCACGCTGTCTTACCTCAGCACCTATAGCCCGAGGCTGAACCTGGCCAATCGCCTGGATCTGATCTTGGTCGGCGACAACCCTGGCGAGTCCTACGGCTTGAATAGCCTGACGATCAAGGCGACGGGCAGCGTCGGATTGACCAACGATGGTCCGATCAACGAAGGGAGCACCGCCACAGTGACGTTCTCCACGGCGCTCGACCCGTCAACGGTCGATATGTCGGCGGGGTTCCACTATTCCTACGACTTCGACAACAACGGCACGTTTGAGATTGGCGACGGTACCTACGCGGGCTCCGTCGCGTCGGCGTCGGCGATCGTTCCTGCCAGCTATTTGGCCGATGGGCCGGGGACTCGAATCGTGCGCGGTCGTATTCTGGACAAAGACGGTGGGTTCTTGGATGACACGACCGAGATCATTGTCCTCAACGTGGCCCCGACGGTGATTGCGAACAACAACTCGGTTTCGGTCAACGAAGGATCGATCGCGTCAAACTTGGGGACGATGAGCGATCCGGGGATCGATACGATTTCGCTCTCGGCCTCGGTCGGGGTGATCGTTGCTGGTGGCGGAGGAACGTGGTCGTGGACCTACAACACGGCCGATGGCCCGGCTCAATCTCAGACGGTGACAATCACCGCAACTGACAGCGACGGCGCGTCGAGCCAGACGACGTTTAGCCTCAACGTGAACAATGTGGCTCCGACGGCAACGCTTAGTGGTCCCGCAGTCAATGAAGGCTCGATGGGGGGCGTGATTTTCACCGGTGCGGCGGATGTCTCCAGCAGCGACATGTCGGCTGGTTTTCATTATGCGTTTGACCTCGACAACAACGGACTATTTGAAGTCGGCGATGGAACCTACTTGGGTTCGGGAATCAGCACCTTAGCGATGCTGCCCGCAGCGCTGTTCGTGGATGGTCCGACGACCATTCCCATCATGGGGCGGATCATCGACAAGGATGGTGGCTTCACCGATTACAACACGACGATCATCGTCAACAACGTCGCTCCGACAGCCTCGCTGACGGGTGGGACGATCGTGCAAGGCAATGACGGCAACGTGACGTTCTCCGCACCGTTCGATCCGTCGAGCGTCGATACCTCGGCTGGTTTTCATTACGCCTACGACTTCGACAACAACGGCACCTACGAGAGCGGCGATGGAACATACGCGGGATCAGGAACCGCCTCGTCAGCCACAGTCCCGGCGAGTTTTCTCTTGACCGCGGGAGCTCATGGGGTTCGAGGGCGAATCATCGACAAGGACGGCGGCTTCACCGATTACATCACGTCGATCATTGTCGGGAATGCTCCGCCCGTGATCGCGGTCGATACCGCGACGATTACGGTCAACGAAGGCCAGACTGCAACGAACTCCGGCACCGCAGGCGATCCGGGCGGCGGAGCCGTCACGGTTTCGTCTTCGATTGGCTCGGTGAGTGGCAGCGGGACTTGGAGTTGGTCCTTCGCGACAAATGATGGACCGGGGCAATCTCAACTCGTGACCGTCACGGCGACCGACAGCAACTTGGCGACCGCGACCGCGGCATTCAATCTCGTCGTGCTCAACGTGGCTCCGACAGCGACGTTGTCCAACGGCGGCGCGGTGAATGAAGGCTCGACAGGAACGGTCAGCTTCTCGGCTCAGACAGACGCTTCAAGCGTCGACACGATCGCAGGATTCCATTACGCCTACGACTTCGACAACAACGGGACGTTTGAGAGCGGCAACGGGACGTATGCTGGTTCCGGCACGAGTGCCTCGGCAACGGTTCCAGCCAGCTTCCTGGCAGATGGCCCCGCGTCGCGCGTCGTTCGCGGACGAATCATCGACAAGGATGGCGGCTTTACCGATTACACGACGTCGATCTCGATCAATAACGTCGTACCGACAGTGGCCATCAACACGGCGACAGTCACGGTCAATGAGGGCCAGACGGCAACGAACTCGGGCACGTTCGGCGAACCGGGACTGGATACCGTTGTGGTCTCGTCGTCGGTCGGGACCGCTGTGTCGGGAGTGACCGCTGCCATCGCTTGGAGTTGGTCGTTCGCGACGAACGATGGGCCGAGTCAGACTCAAACGGTAACGATCACCGCGACCGACAGTGATGGAGCGGTCGGCAGTTCGATGTTCAACTTGATCGTGAATAACGTGGCTCCGACGGCGACGTTGTCGAACGGCGGTGCGGTCAACGAGGGCTCGACGGGAACGGTGAGCTTCGCGGCGCAGGCCGATGCTTCGAGCGTCGATACGACCGCCGGGTTCCACTACGCCTACGACTTCGACAACAACGGCACGTTTGAAAGCGGCGACGGCACCTACGCCGGTTCCAGCACCAGTGCGTCCGCGACCGTCCCGGCCAGTTTTCTGGCCGACGGCCCCGCGTCACGAGTCGTTCGTGGCCGAATCATCGACAAGGACGGCGGCTTCACCGATTACACGACGACGATCACCGTCAACAACGTGGCTCCCAGCGTGGCCGCGAACAATGCGACGAGAACGGTCAACGAGAGTCAGACGGCGACGAACGCCGGGACGTTCAGCGATCCGGGGCTTGATGTTGTCACGGTCACGGCTTCAATCGGGACGATCACGACGGGCAGCGGGACTTGGAGTTGGTCATTCGGCACGAATGACGGGCCGGATCAGACTCAGACGGTGACGGTCACGGCAACCGACAGCGACGGCGCGGCGACATCGACGACGTTCAATCTGATCGTCAACAAC